>CAMLEO010000078.1 GCA_946478975.1 uncultured Steroidobacter sp. | reverse complement strand
GGTGCTACCGCCGGTGGTCGTCGGTTATGTGCTGCTGCTGTTGTTCGGCATGCGCGGGCCGATCGGCGGCTGGCTATATGAGACGTTTGGCATCCGGCTGGTCTTCACCAGCGCCGGCGCCGCGTTGGCCACCGCCGTGATGAGTTTTCCCTTGATGGTGCGCGCGATGCGGATCTCGCTGGAAGGCATCGATGCGGGATTGGAGGACGCAGCGCGCACGCTAGGCGCCGGGCCGTGGGATCGATTTTTCACGGTGACGCTGCCGCTGATGCTGCCGGGAATTCTGGCGGGCGCCGTCACCGCGTTTTCCGCCGGGCTCGGCGAGTTCGGTGCGGTGATCACTTTCGTATCTAACATTCCGGGCGAGACGCGCACGCTGCCGTTAGCGCTCTACACCGCTCTGCAGACGCCCGGCGGCGATGCGATGGCAGCGCGGCTCGCGATCATTTCTTTTTCGCTGGGCCTGCTCGGCCTGGTCGCGGCCGAATTCATTGCCCGCCGGGTGCGGCGCATGCTGGGCAGGTGATGCGATCCATGTTCAGCATTCGCGCCAAAAAACGCCGCGACGGATTCGCGTTGGATGTTTCGATCGAAGTGTCCGCCCCTGGCGTGGTCGCGTTGTTCGGGCGCTCCGGCTGCGGCAAGACGACGCTTGCAAACATCATCGCGGGCTTGTTGCGCGCGGATGATGCGCACGTGGAGATCGACGGCGTCGTGCTCGAAGGCGCGGGCAAATATGTGCCGGCGGAGCGGCGGCGCATTGGATATGTTTTTCAGGACGCGCGACTGTTTCCGCATCTGGATGTGATGGCGAACCTGAGATACGGCGAGAGCCGGGCAAGTGCGGATTCGCGCACGTCGATTACGCTCGAAAAAATCGCGCCGATGCTTGCGCTCGAGCCATTGCTCACGCGTCGAGTTCATCAGCTTTCCGGCGGTGAACGTCAGCGCGTCGCGCTGGGGCGTGCGCTCTTGTCACAACCGCGATTGTTGTTGCTCGACGAGCCGCTGGCCTCGCTCGACGCGGCTCGTCGCGAAGAAGTGCTGCCGTACCTGGAAAAGCTGCGCGATGAGCTGTCGATTCCCATCGTCTACGTCAGTCATCAATTCGAAGAAGTGCTGCGGCTCGCGACTCACGTCGTGCTCATGGATCGCGGCAAAGTGTTGTCGCAAGGCTCACTCGACGATCTCAGCTTGCATCCAGAGTTGCGCGCCATCGTCGGGCCCGATGCCGTGGGCTCAGTGCTGCGTGGAACGGTGGAATCGTTCGATGGCGCCACTGGTCTTGCCGACGTGAAGATCGGCAACAGTGCTTTAAAGCTCAACTTGCGTGGCGCGCGAGTCGGATCGGCAGTACGAGTGCAACTGCTGGCGCGAGACGTGATTCTCGCGACCAGTCATCCCGAAAATCTCAGCGTGCGCAACGTGCTCACCGGCACTGTCGCGCGTGTCGTCGCCGACGATGAAGATTCCGATCTCATCTACGTCGATGTCGGCGGCCCTTGCGTGCTCGCTCGCGTCACTCGCGCCGCGTCGTCGGTGTTGTCGCTGCGGCCGGGCCTGCCCGTGTGGGTGCTGGTGAAGACCGTTTCGATTCGAGGTCACGCGTTCTTGGAAGCGCCGCGCCCGGAGCTGCCGGCTGTTTAGCATCGATGACGCTGAATCCGCTGCGCGTGAAGATTGCGCGAGCGGTGTTGCTTCTAAGATATGTGAGAAAGGCGGCTGCGTCCGTCGACGCTCGCTTCGTGGCCGCGACCGGATATGAGATCGGCGCGTGCGAGGACTCTGGGAACAGATCGACAATGCGCACCTGAGGTTCGACTGCTGCGTCGGTCGCATAGACGATGCCAAGCGGCGCTTCGCCGCGAGCGACGTACATCAGCGCGACGCGAACGTTGTCGGCTCGCACCAGTCGCGGTTCGATCGACGACCATAAATCGAGATTCGTCAGCGCCGCCTTCGCGTACTTGCCAACAGGAACCGAGTCCGGATCTCCAGTCGCAAGGCGGCCGTCGGTGCCGAGTGCCGCGAGCAGCCTGGCGCCCCGCTGCAGTTTCAAACTGACTTTGCTGTCCTTCGGCGCGATCAGCGCCAGGCGATTGCCGAGCAGATCTGTGCGCGTGGCGGCGTCGATCAGCTGGCGCTCCTGCAGGTAGTTCATCCAATCCTGGTCGGCCGACACAAACACATCGATCTGCGCGCCGGACTCGATCTGCTTCGCCAGCGTCGAGCTGGCGGCGAACGAAAACTTCACCGGTACGCTCGACTGCTTCGTGTACAAAGGACCGACCTGCTGCAAGACATCGGTCAGCGAAGCCGCCGCGAACACGACCAAAGGTTCGCGCTGCGCGTCCGCCGCGAATGTCAGCGGTGCGATCAGCGTGGCCGCGACGAGGAGAAGGCGCCGAACGATTGAGATCATGATGTTCCCGTTAATGCTTGGATCGCCAGCGGCGGTGAGCTAACGTCATGGTATCGATCGGGGAGATTGCGATGAGCCGGCTCAAGATTACGTTGCGTGTCGATTTCGACGCGGTCCATTCGATCGGGCCGGGCAAGGTCGCGCTGCTGGAAAAAATGCGCGATTCCGGCTCCCTTTCCCAAGCCGCGCGCGAGCTCGACATGAGTTACCGCCGGGCCTGGCAGCTGCTCGCCAGTCTCAATCAAACCTTTCGCGAGCCGTTGGTCCTCACCAGCACCGGCGGCTCCGGCGGCGGCGGTACCACGCTGACCGAGTTTGGCACCGAAGTCGTCGCCGCCTATCGCCAGTTCGAAAAAGAAACCAACGTTCGCGCCGAAAAGTTTTTCGGCTCGATGCTCAAGACCGTCAGCGCACAGCGCGAAGGCGTGCGCCGCTCGATCAACCGCACCCAACGCTCGCCCGCCACCGCGGCGGCAAAGCGGGCTGCCGCTCGCTAGCGGCAGATCAAAGATCCTGCTCATCCGAACTGGTTGCTTCATCGCAGTATCCCGGAAGATATAACGACACGAGCCGCGGCGCTATATCCGACTCTGCACATCGGTGGTGAAGCGCGCCCACGGGCAGTGCGAAGCTAAGCGCAACTACTGACTTTCAAGGAGGAATGCGACCCGCCAGCATCGCGGGCATAAAAACGATTCAAGGGTCGACGACAGATGCGCGATTTGTTCTCGACGAGCGATTGCTTGCTATGCGATGAGCTGAGCGGGAATCGGCCCTTGTCGTCGCTGCTGGCGCTGTACGAATCGGAGCAGGACAAGATCCTGCTCGAATCCGAGCGCTTCATCCTGCTGCGCGATATTTCGCCGCTGGTTGCCGGGCACAGCCTGCTCATTCCCAAAAAGCATTACTCGAACTTCGGGCAGCTCTCCGGCAGGGAGCGCGAGGAGCTCAGGGAGTTCAAGGCCGAATGCATTCAGCTGGTGACGCGTCGCTTCGCGTCGCCGGTGTTGTTCGAGCACGGCGCGAGAGTCGGCGAGGTGTCCGCTGGGGCGTGTATTGCGCACGCCCACATTCATTTCATTCCGGGCGAGGCTCCGGTGGCCGACTGGATCCGGGAAGTGGGCGAAACGACGCGGCATGCGGCCGTTTTCCCATCGCGGGTACTGAGCGAATGTGCCGCCGGCGACTATCTTGCCTGCGAGGACCACAGCGGTCGCGGTCACCTGGTGCGGCGAATTACGGTGCCGTTGCCGTGTCAGTTCGTACGGCGTCATCTGGCTCGCCTGCTGAATCTGCAGCACTGGAATTGGGAGCTTGCGCTGCGTGGCTTCGTCTTCGCCGATCCCATGATGGACGATGCCGTGAAATGAATGCCAGCCGCGCCACCCGGATCTGCTTCTGGCAGGGCAAGGAAGCGGAGCTCGATCTGCAGGCCATCCGGAGCTGCGCCGTCCGTGTGAAAGGAATTTCTCATCACGACCCGCTGCGATTCCTGGAAATCTACGGCAACCTGCCGGCCAGCGGCGCTGGCCGACTGAGCTGGCTAGAGATACAGCAACGATTTTTCCCCCGCATTCCCGGTGTGCCATTCGAGTTGGGCGATACGATTCCGCAACCCCCGTTCGCCTGGCGCGACGCGACGCCGCTGCACCTGGCGGTCTCGTTTACTTACAACACCAATGCGCTGTATCGAATCCTGGCCAACCTCGCTCGTGAAGGGCGCCTGGAGGCCGAGAAAGTGGACGCACTGCTCGACGATGCATGCGTGCTGCTCGCGACGCTGTACCAGGCGAACCAGCACTTCCTGATCAAGAACATCAACAACAACTTCAACATGTTCCTGATCTCCAAGGTGGTTGAAGCGCTGGTGGGCCGGCGGTGCTACGACTCGGAACGGCAGGAAATAGCGGCGACGCGCCGATCGCTGCACGCCGCTCTGGCATTGATGCCGGAGCACGCCAACTTGTCCTTGCTGGACAAAATGAGCACGGCGCTTGGCCGAGGGGTGTCGTTCATCGAAAGCCGTCGTGGCGGCGCCCGACTCGATCGGTCGGCGGTGAAGCGCGTGCAGGATGTAACATTCCAATTTGTGGGCACCGCGCTCGCGATCGACGATCGTCAACGGCTGCTTGGAGAGATTGCGGAAGCCGGTCGTCGCAGGAACGATTTCGAACTCGCCGTCGTTCTCGACGACGCGGCGGAATCGGTGGATGACCTGCTCTGGCTGCAAGACTTGCTGTTGTTGTTCCCGTTCCTGCGGGTGCACCTGTTGGTCAACGTCGTTCAGGTGAGTATCAACTTCTGCTCGCAGATGCTCGCCGCCGTGCGCCGTCACCCGAGTTTCCGGAGCCTGTTTTCGTGCTCGTCGGATCGCCTGCGCGTCACCTCGATCTATTGTCCGTTCATTTCGTTTCAAAGCAATCTTCTCCCACCGGCCGCGCTGAAAATCCTGGATGCAGCGGATGCGGTGTTCGTCAAAGGTGCAAACTTTTTCGAAACCTGTCAGCTGCCGGACAAGAATGTCTATCACGCGTTCGTCGTGTATGGGCCGATCTCGCGCGCGTGCAGCGGTTTGCAGGATTTTGACGGCGTGTTTGCGCGCGTCCCGAGCGGCGTGAGCGGTTACCAGTCCTTGCCGGGACTCGGCTTCGTTCCTCTGACGCAGCACCTGGGCGCCAGCGCATGAGGCTGTCGTCGTACCTTTTCAAAGCGATACTGATTTGCCTGGCTGCGGCGATCCTGCTGCTGGCGGTAATCGCCATCAAGAACGGACAGACGTCGCATGACGGATGGGACTGGGGCCTGGAATTCATGGCCGGGCTGCTGGCCAACGTGGTGGCGTCACTGCTGTTCGTGCTGTGGTTCGAATCGGAATCCGCTCGACACCTGGAGCAGTTGCTCAACCATCGCGACAACCCCGGCAGTCGTGTGATTCCTCATCGCGATCGCCTGGCCAGGCAGACTTACGAGAAACATTTCGACACCTCCTATGAGATCGACGTGCTCGGCGTCGCCTGCAAGCCCATCTTGAGCGGGCTGTTTCCCAACTATGAGGGCGGGCAGGAGCCGTTCTCGCTGGAGGACTGCCAGGGAAGCGCGCTTTACCGCAGACTCACCAATGGCGATCCGTTCAAAGCAAACATTTACTTCCTGAGCGCCGATGCGGCCTACGCAGCTGAGCGCGAGAGCGAGGCGGAGAATCAAGGCACGCTCCAGGATCTGAAAACCGCGGTGCAAGCCATCGAGGCGATCGCTCATGCGTATCGGAATGTACCGGCTGCTCTACAGGAGCGATGGAAACTGACCGGGACTCTGTCGTTTCGCGTGTTCGATTGTCATCCGGTCAACTCCATCTTCTCGGCCAGAAAATACGACGGGAACCAGGATGTGCTGATCGTGGGATATTTGTTCTACACCGTTCCCGGCGTCTGTTGTCCGGCCGTCGAGTTCGCGCATCGCATAGAAGGCGAGGTCTTCAATCAATGCGAACGACATCTCGGCGCGATCCGAGCCCAAAGCAGGCAGCTGTTTATTTGGGACGAGCGCGGACCGCGCATGTGCGAGTAAATTTTTAGCGGCGGCATCGCGCGGGCTCGCCCCGTAAGAACAATGTCATCATCGAATGGGCAGCTCGCGCGATTTCTGCACGGTGCGGAGGGCGAAGCTGGAATGCACGCGAGCGACGCCGGGCAGGCGGGTGAGATATTTGCTGTGCAAGCGCTCGAAGTCAGCGGTGTCCGCGACTACGACGCGCACGACGTAGTCGTAGTCGCCGGTCATTAAATAACACTCCATCACTTCGGGAATCTTGCGCACGGCCTCTTCGAACTTGCGCAGGTCGGTCTCGTCCTGGCGATCGAGCGTGATGTTTACGAATACGTTCACCGGGCAGCCGGCTTTTTGTTGATTGATGAGCGCGGTGTAGCCCTCGATCAGGCCTGACTCCTCCAGTTGGCGCACGCGGCGCAGACAGGCAGATTCCGACAAATTGACGCGCTCGGCGAGCGCGCTGTTGGCGAGGCGGCCTTCGTGCTGGAGGGCCTGCAGGATCGCGCGGTCGAAGCGGTCGAATTTCATGGCGCAAGAATCCGTCGCATTGGAGCGGGATAGTCGCAGATTCTGCCACAGATCCGGGCGGAGGCGACCGATTGGGACAGTTTCGTGCGTGGGGGGCAACCTACATTGGTCGCGCATCCGTGCTCATTGCCCACCATTCATCACGAGGTTCTATGCGTATCGGCGTCCCGAAGGAAATCAAGAATCACGAATATCGCGTCGGCCTCGTGCCCGCGGGTGTGCGCGAGCTGGTGGCCTCCGGTCACCAGGTGTTGGTGCAGAGCTCGGCCGGTGCGGGCATCGGCGTTGAAGATGCGGCGTATGTCGCCGCCGGCGCCAGGATCGTTGCGACGGCGAAGGAAGTGTTCGACGGCGCGGACATGGTCGTCAAAGTCAAAGAGCCGCAGCTGGCCGAGTGCAAGATGCTCCGCCCGGGGCAGGTTCTGTTCACATATCTGCATCTCGCGGCCGATGCCGCTCAGGCGAACGCGCTGATGGCTTCTGGCGCGACGGCGATTGCTTATGAAACTGTGACCGCGCCGAATGGCTCGCTGCCGCTGCTCACGCCGATGAGCGAAGTGGCCGGCCGCATGTCGGTGCAGGTCGGTGCCGCTTCGTTGCAGAAGGCGAATGGCGGTCTCGGTGTGTTGCTCGGCGGCGTGCCGGGTGTGCCGCCGGCGAAGGTGGTTGTGCTGGGCGGCGGCGTGTCAGGCACCTCTGCGGCGGAAATCGCGGTGGGCATGCGAGCGGATGTGACGGTCGTCGATCGTTCGCTGAAGCGTCTGCGAGAGTTGGATGCATTGTTTGGTGGCCGTCTGAAGACGGCGGCGTCGACGGCGGAAGCGATTGAGTCGCTGGTCACGCAGGCGGACCTGGTCGTCGGTGCGGTGCTGGTCGTCGGCGCGGCGGCGCCGAAGCTGGTCACGCGTGACATGGTGAGCAAGATGAAGAAGGGCGCGGTGATGGTCGATATTTCCATCGACCAGGGCGGTTGTTTCGAAACCAGCCGGCCGACGACGCATGCGGAGCCGACGTTTGTTGTCGACGGCGTCGTGCACTACTGCGTTACAAACATGCCGGGCGCAGTGCCGCGCACTTCCACGTTCGCGCTGACGAATGCGACGCTGCCGTATGTGAAGCAGCTTGCTGATCTGGGCGTGGAGAAGGCGCTCGCTGCCGATCCGCATCTCGCCGCGGGCTTGAATGTGCACGCTGGCGCGATTACGTGTGAAGCCGTCGCACGCGATTTGAATCTCGCGTTTCGGCCGTACCGCGTCGCGGCCTGATTCGTTTTAATTTCGGACCCAACTTTTAAGCCCGCCTTCTGGCGGGCTTTTTTTGGGGGCTCAGGGAGCGGGGCCGCGGAGGTCGACGACGTGTTGGCGCAGGTTGGTGAGGTCGGCCTGCTCGGGTGGAATGGGAGCGCCGACGGTTAAGGTGATTTTGGGCAGGAAACGTCTGGGCCAGCGTTTCCAAACCGCTGAGTACTTGCGCGAGAACATCGAATCCCACAGGCCGGACACGGCCATCGGCACAACCGGCACCGGTGTTTCCGCGAGGATCCGCATCATCCCGGCGCGGAACTCGCCGATCTCGCCGTCGCGAGTCAGGCGGCCTTCGGGAAAGATACAAACCAGGTTGCCATCACGCAGCTCGGCCGCAACGACCTGGAACGCGCGCTCGTAAACTGCGGGATCTTCCTTGGCGGGAGCGACCGGAATCGCCTTCATGCCTCGGAACACCGTGCTGAGCACGGGAATCTTGAAGATGGTGCTTTCCATGATGAAACGGATCGGCCGCGACACGGCGGCGGAAATCACCACGGGATCGGCGAACGCAACGTGATTGCAGATCAGCAGCGCGGGCCCGTGCTCGGGAATGTTTTCAACGCCGCGGGCTCTGAGGCGATAGATGACGTTGACGAGCAGCCACGCCATGAAGCGCAGCAGGAACTCGGGCACGAGAGTGTAGATATAAATCGCGACCACCGCATTCAGCGCGGCAGTCAGTAACAACAACTGCGGAATCGTGAGCCCCACGTGCAACGCGAGAGCGGCAAAGCCGGCGGCGACGACCATGAAAACGGCATTGAGTATGCTGTTCGCGCCGATGACACGAGACATGATTTCCCGGCGCGTCCGCTGCTGCACGAGAGCGTAGAGCGGCACGATGAACAGGCCGCCGAACATTCCAATCAACGCCATATCCATCAGCACGCGCCACGAGCCGGCGAGCTGGATGAAATCGCGTGCAGACAAACTGACACCCGGCGCGGCCGGTGTCGCGAAATATAAATCGACCGCGAACACGGTGAGGCCGATCGACCCGAACGGCACGAGGCCGATTTCAACTTTGCGTCCGGATAAACGTTCGCACAGCAAAGAGCCGATGCCGACACCGGCAGAGAACATCACCAGTAGCACCGTTACGACCTGCTCGCTGCCGCCGAGCACATCCTTCGTGTAGAGCGGCAGCTGTGCGAGCACGAGCGCGCCGTAAAACCAGAACCAGGAAATGCCGAGCACCGACAGGAACACGACGCGCGATTCGGCGGCGGCGCGGATGTTGTCCCAACTCGAAGTCCACGGGCGCCAGTCGACTTTCAACGTCGGCGCGGCGGGTTGAAGTTTCGGTACGGCGAGACTGAAGAGAAAGCCGCACACCGCGATGACGATCAGCACAGCGGTGATGATGCCGATGTCACCGCGTGCTGCGAGCAGGCCGGCGAGCAAAGTGCCGAGCACGATGGCGACGAACGTTCCCATTTCGACCATCGCGTTGCCGCCGACCAGCTCGGCGTCGTGCAGCACGTCGGGCAGCAGCCCGTACTTCGCCGGCGCGAAAAACGTCGAATGCATGCCCATCAGGAACAGCGCGCCGAGCAACACTTCCATGCTGTGGGTCGCAAAGCCGACGCCGGCGACCGCCATGATGCCGATCTCGGCGGCCTTGACGGTTTTCAACACGCGCGCTTTGTCATAACGGTCGGCGAGCTGGCCGGCCAGGCCGGAGAACAACACGAACGGCAGAATGAACAGGCCCGCCGCGACGTTGGTCAGCAGCTCGGGCGGCAGGCTCGTGTAACTCGCGGCCTGGTACGTGGCGAGGATAACCAGCACGTTCTTGTAGACATTGTCGTTGAACGCGCCCAGTGCCTGCGCACCGAAGAAGGGGAGAAAGCGCCGCTGGCCCAGCAGTTTGAACTGTGATTGTGGGGTCATGCGCGCCGCATCCTACCGCGTCGGCGCGGCTTTTTAGCGATTGTTGCGGCCAGCGGAACTTTTGCCGGCGGTGCGCGGTCGTATTCGGTGACCCCTTGCTGTAACCTCGATCCCCCTCATAAGCCCGCCGCATGGTGGGCTTTTTTATTGACGCAACTTTTTATTGACGCAACATTGACGAAATATTGTTCCGGGGACTTGGGGCCCATATCGACCCGATGCCGAGTATTACACCGCTCAACAAAGCGCTCATTCTGATCAACGTCCTGGTGTTCGGCCTGCAGTACCTGCTGGGCGGACAGATCGACGCGTTGTTTGCGTTCTGGCCGCCGCAGGCGGCGCAGTTCGGCTATCCGCCGTTCCATGTGTGGCAGCTGCTGACTTATGGCTTCATGCACAGCAGCGTCGCGAATCTGTTCTTCAATATGTTTGCGCTCTATATGTTCGGTTCCGAAATCGAACGGCTGTTCGGCTCCCGACGTTATCTCGTTTACTACTTGTTGTGCGTGATCGGTGCGGCGCTGATGCACCTGATCGTCGTGACCGCTGCGGGCAGGCCGCCATCGCCGATGGTCGGCGCGTCCGGCGGCGTATTCGGTCTGCTGCTCGCGTTCGGCATGGCGTTTCCACGCCGCATGCTGATGCTGATCTTCCCGCCGATTCCGATGCCGGCGTGGCTATTGGTCACGTTGTTCGGCATTTTCGAGCTGGTCATGGGCGTGACCCAGTCCGCCTCCGGCGTCGCTCATTTCGCGCAGTTGGGCGGCATGGCGACCGGCTTCGTCATCATTCGCTACTGGCAGGCTCAGCAGCGCCAGCCGCGCCAATGAAATTCTGACCCTTGCTGGCGCGGGCAAGCTGTATTTTAATTGTCTGACAATACAGTCAGGCGGAAAAACAGCCATGCGAAGAAGTTTGTGGGGGTTGGTGGCGCTCGGCGTCTTGATGACTCAGTGGGCAGCGGCAGCGACCGTGCTCACGAGTCCAGATCGCCGCCTGCAGGTGACGTTCGATGTGTCTGCTGCCGGCGAGCCGCAGTATTCCATTCAACGCAGCGGCGTCACGGTGCTGCAACAGTCCCGGCTCGGGCTGGTGCGCGAGGACGCGGATTTCTCGCGTGGGCTCACGTTGGCGAACGTTTCGCCCGTCACGTCGGTGCGCGACGAATATGAGCTGCTCACCTCCAAGCGCCGCCTCAACAAATATCTGGCGAATCGGCAGGTGTTTACGCTGCGCTCGCCGCAAGGCGCACGCATGGAAATTCAATTTCAAGTTTCCAACGACGGCGCTGCGTTTCGCTATGTGTTTCCGGAGCAGGACGGCACGGTCCGGCGCATTCGTGCGGAAACATCGAGCTTCAATTTCCTGCCCGACACGCACGCCTGGCTGCAGCCGATTGCAGTGACCAAGAGCGGCTGGGCCTCGGTCAATCCTTCGTATGAAGAGATTTATGAGAAGGACATCGTTGTCGGCACGCCGGCTCCCACCGGCGCCGGCTGGATCTATCCGGCGTTGTTTCGCAGCGGCGATACGTGGCTGCTGTTGAGCGAGACCGGCCTGACGCGCAACTACTGCGGCACTCGTTTGCAGTCGACGTGGCGGAGCTCCGAATATCACATCGTGTTTCCCGACGCGCTGGAGAATTTCCAGAACGGTGCCGTGGCGCCGGAGCACTCGCTGCCTTGGACGACGCCGTGGCGATTGATCGTCGTCGGCGATCTTGCCACCGTGGTCGAGTCCAACCTGGGCGCGGATCTCGCTGAGAAGCCGGCGCCGGGCGCGGTCACGCCGGCGGATGCGCCGGGCAAAGCGTCATGGAGCTGGCCGCTGCTCGGCGACGATCAAACCGTTTACGACGTGCAGAAACGTTTCATCGACTACGCCGCCGACATGGGCTGGCATTACACTCTGATCGATGCGCTGTGGGATACGCAGATCGGTTACGACCGGCTGAAGGAGCTGGTCGACTACGCGCGTACCAAGAACGTGAAGATCCTGGTCTGGTACAACTCCGCCGGCGACTGGAACTCCGCTCCGCAAACGCCGCGTGGCTTGATGCTCACGCACGAGAGCCGCGTACGCGAGTTCGAGCGCTTGAAACAAATCGGCGTCGCCGGGTTGAAGGTGGATTTCTTCGGCGGCGACGGCCAGTCGATGATTCAGTACTACCAGGACATTCTCGACGACGCTGCCAAGTTCGGTCTGCTGATGAATTTTCACGGCGCGACCTTGCCGCGCGGCTGGCATCGAACGTATCCGAACCTGATGACGATGGAGGCGATCCGCGGCCTGGAGTTCATCACGTTCGAGCAGAAGAACGCCGAGGACGGGCCGACGCACATGGCGATGCTGCCGTTCACGCGCAATGTGTTCGATCCGATGGACTTCACGCCGGTGGTGCTCGATCGCATCAACAACATCGAGCGTCGCACTTCGAGCGCGTTCGAGCTTGCGACCTCGGTGCTGTTCACTTCGGGCATCCAGCATTACGCGGAGATTCCCGAAGGCATGGCGCGGGCGCCTGCATATGTTCGCGAGTTCATGAAACACGTGCCGAGCATTTGGGACGACGTGAAGTTTCTCGCTGGCGAGCCCGGTAAGTTTGTCGTGCTCGCTCGTCGCAGCGGCAAGCAATGGTATGTGGCCGGCATCAACGGCGAGCGAGCTTCGCGGGAAGTCACGTTGAACCTGGCGCCCTTGGGAATCAAACGAGCAGCGACCGCGATCACGGACGGCGAGGGCGGCAATCTCTCGTTCGTTCAGCAGCGCGTCGAGCTGGATGCCAAACAACAGGCGAAGCTGACTCTGCGTCCTCGCGGCGGATTCGTGATGATCGTCGAGTAGGTGCAGCCAGCAGAAGCATGGCTCGCTAAAGTTCGTCCAACTTGGCAGGGATGCGTAACAGTTACCGTGGCGGAGTGATCTCCGCCGCGCGTTGCTCTCCTCGGGTCGGGGCATCACTACCTTTGGAGAGTTCATCTCATGACGAGCATCAACGGACACAAACTGCTGGCCACGTATGCAGGTGTCTTGACCGTCGGCGTTACCGTCGCGCTGCTGAGCGGCTTCACTGCCGACGGCGGCAACGCGAAGTTCGATACCATCACCGTTCAGCGCATCAATGTCGTCGAGCCCGACGGCAAGCTGCGCATGGTGCTGACCAATAACAATCGCATCCCCGGCATCATCATCGACGGCCACGAGTACGCCGACTACGGCAATCGCAAGCCGACGACGGCCGCAGGCATTCTGTTCTACGACGCGGAGGCGACGGAAAGCGGCGGGCTCACGTTCGGCGGCAAGCAGGACGCTCAGGGCCAGATCTCGCGCTTCGGCCACTTCAGCTTCGATCGTTACAACCAGGACCAGATGCTGACCATCAGCGCGGCCGATGACGGCACCAATCATCGCGCTGAAATCAATATGATTGATCAGCCGAGCTGGTCGATTCAGGAGTATCTGGACCTGCGCGACCAGATCAAGGATCTGCCGCTGGAGCAGCAGGAGGCGGAGATCGCCAAGTTCTTCGAAACGCATCCGGCGGGAGCGGGGCTGCGCACGTATCTCGGCACTCAGAACTTCCCGTCAGCCCCGGCCGAGACCAAGAACGCGCTCAGCCTGCGTGATGTGCAGGGGCGCGAGCGTGCTCGGATGGTTGTGACTCAGGATGGAACGCCGGCGCTGGAGTTCCTGGATGCGGCGGGCAATGTGACCAACAGGTATCCGCAGTAGTCACAAAACAAAACGCCCCACCGCGAGGTGGGGCGTTCCGTGGATCAACGATCCGCTCGAGATCAGGTGCCCGGCACCGAGTACAGCAGTTCACTCGGCACGAACAACATCGCACCCACAGTCAGCGTCGGATTCTGCGTGGCTGTCTGCAGCGCCGTCACCGCCTGCGTCGCATTCGTTCCATACAGCGCCGAGGTGATGCTCGCCCACGTGTCGCCGGCCTGAACGATGTAGTGCGTCGCCACCTGCGGACGCACGACCAGCTGCACCGGCAGGCCTTGCAGATGCAGGCCCGCGGTCAGCGTCGGGCTGTTCATCGCCGTCTGCAGCGCCTGGCCGGCAGCGTCCGAATCGACGTTGTACAAGGTCGCCGCGATCGAGCGCCACGTGGCACCAGCCGGGACGAGGTAGTACGGCGTCGCATTCGAAACCGAGCGATACACCGACTCGGCCTGGATCCACACCACGGTCGCGTTGTTGTTCGCATCGATGGCCGATGTGACGTCGTTGGTGCGATCGGGCGAGGAATCCAACATCGTGGCAGGGCCCCACACGCCGTTGCCGAGGCGCGCGGCGTAGATGTTCGGCTCACCGTCTTCCTGGATCCACGCAACCACGCCCGAGCCGCCGTCCACCAGGCTGACGGACATCGGCTTGTCGTAGTTGGCCGGGTTGGCGCTGTTCTCCAGCGACACGGCGTTACCCCACGACTGCGTCGTCACATTGTAGTAACGGGCGTAAACGGAGACGCTCGTGCCGTCGTTTTCCATCCACGCCGCGAGCGCATTGCCTGCGGAGTCGACGGAGATTTCGCCGTTCCAGGCGCCCATGTCGCCGACATGCAGCTGCACCTGCGGGCCCCACTGGCCGGTGGTCACGTCGAAGCGGCGGGCGTATGCGCCACCGCCCCACAACGCGAAGCCATTGCCCTGCGCGTCGAAGGCGATGCTCGGCTGCCGTTCGCCGTCGCCGTTGATCGACGTCACCGCACCATACGCCTGCGTGCTGTTGTTCCAGCGGCGCACGTTGATGCGGTACTCGCCGTCGGCCGGCATGAACTGGCGCCAGATCACCGTGACGTTGCCATTGCCATCCACGGCTACGCCGGCCTGCTCGGCATCGTCAGCAACATTGTCGATCAGCGCCGGAGCAGTCCAGGTGCCATTCACGAGGCGCGACAGGTACAGGTTGTTCTCGGCGCCATTGAGCTGCACCCAGGCAACCGCCGCGTAATTGCCGGCCTTCGCCGCCGCGGAGTTCTCCGACCAGAGGCTGACTTCGCCATTGGCCGTTTCGAGCAGCGTCGGCGTGCTCCACGCGTTGGTGCTCGCGTTGAAGCTGCTCACATACATCGACTCGGCGGTGCCGTCGCTCTGCGACCACGAAACAACCGCGTTGCCCGTGGCGCGATCGACTGCGAGCCGCGCGTTGTGAGCTTCGTTGGTGTTGTTATCGAGCGCGACCGGCGTCGACCACGTTGCCGTGCTGGCCACGTAGCGGGACATCATGATGTCGCTCGCCTGTGCCCACACCGCGATGCCGTTGCTGTTCGCGTCGAACGCGATGCGCGGCGTGGTCGCTTCGGCGAAGCTGCTCTCCATCGCTTCCTGCGCCGACCAGCTGTCGAGCGGAGTCGTCAGCTGACTGGTGTTGAGCGAGTAGTAAGCCGTCGTGGTCGTGTTGACCAGCGCCCAGTTCAGCGGCGCGCTGTAGTTGCCCGAAGTCACATAGTTATATGTGCCCGGGACCACCAGCTGCAGGCCCGCGCTGAGCGTGGGATTGCCCAGCAGCGAACGCAGCTGAGAAATCGCGTTCACGTCGGTGATGCCGTAGACCCGTTGCGCGATGTGCGACCACGTGTCCGTGGCGAGCACGGTGTAGTACGGCGGAATCGGCGCAGTGACGCTGAGCGTTGCCGGCAGGCCAGTGAGAACAGCGCCCGGAGTGAGTGTGATGTTGCCCATCGCGGCTTGCAGCGCGTTGCCGCCTTCAACCGAGTTCACGCCGTAGAGCGTGTTCGCGAGCGACTGCCAGGTCGCGCCGTTCGGCACGACGAAGTTGGAGCTCTGGTAACGCGCGGCGTACGCATCGTTCTGCGTCCACACCACGACGGAATTGCCCGCCGGATTGATGCTCGACGTGAGATCGTCGGCGCGATCGGTCAGGTTTTCGAGCAGTGTGACGGGGCCCCACACGCCATCGCTCATTTCCCTGGCGTACACGCTGTCGACGACGCTGGTGGGATCTTTCTGGATCCACGCGACGACCGCGTTGTTGCCATCGATGCTCACGGTCGGGTTCTTGTCGGTGTTGACGGGCTGAGTGCTCGTCTCCATCAGCACCGGCGCGGCCCAGGTCAAGGTGGTGCCATTGAAGCGGGCGGTGAAGACTTCGGTGGTGGAGCCGGTGGTTTGTGCCCACGCCGCGATGGCATTGCCAGCGGCGTCGACTGACAGCTCACCAGTGATCGGGCTGCCGGTTTGACCGTCGACGGTGATCTGCGGGCCCCACGTGCCGGCGGCGGCATCGTAGCGGCGCACGTAAATGCCGCCGTTGCGCCAGAGCGCGATCGCATTGCCGGCCGCGTCCATGCCGAGCCGCGGCTGACGATCGCCTTCGTTGTCGAGCAGGATGACGGAGCCGAACGTTTGCGTGGTGTTGTTCCAGCGGCGCGCGTGGATGCGCTGTTCGTCTTCGAGCTGGCGCCACACGATTGTGACATTGCCGTTGGTGTCGGTTGCGACCTCGGCGCGCAGGCCGGGGTTGTTGCTCGTATCCACGACGGCACCCGGCGTCCAAGCGTTATTCACCCAGCGCGAGAGATAGATATTGGTGAGCGCGCCATCCGCCTGACGCCACACGATCGCGGCCTGGTTGCCATTGATCGAGACGGCCGTGGCTTCCGACTCCACGACTGCGCCATTGGTCGTTTCGAGCAGTTGCACTGCGCCCCACGTGCTGGTGGCCGCATCGTAGCGACGCACGTATTGAGAGACTGCCGTGCCGTCGCTCTGCACCCAGGTGGCGATGGCGTTGCCGCTCTGGCGATCCACCGCGATGCGCGGTTCTTTCGCGACGGCAGTGCCTGAGTCCATGCGCAGCGGAGCAGACCAAGTGGCCGTGCTCGCTGTGTAACGAGACGTGTAGACGTAGCCGTATTTGTACGTCCAGATCGCAAAGCCGTTGCCGGCTGAGTCGGTCGCGACGTGAGTAAACAGCGCAGCACCCTGGCTGTTGATGTTTTCAATCAGCGTGGCGTTCTGCCAGCTGCCCTGGCCGACAGCGGCCGGGTTGAGCGTGTAGACCGTGGTGCGCGTGGTGGTGAGCACTGCATTGTTGGCAGTCGCCGTGGCCGAATCGCCGATCGCTTGCGCCGGCGGATTGATCGTGCCGGGATTGGTCGCGCTCGGCGTCGACGGCGTGGTTCCCGCCGAAGGATTCGAGGGCGTCGAGGGAGTGGTCGGCTGCGTCGGCGTCGTGCCCACGGTGCCGCCGCCCGGCGTCGACGAGGACGGCACCGCGTTCTCGGTAACGTTGACTTGTCCGCATCCGGCGGCGCCCAGCAGTGCCAGTACCGACACGCTCAATAAATTCGAATGAAATTTGCCCGTGCGCCTAGTCATGATTTTTCCCTCGCCTCGTTCCAAAGCTGCCCGCAGTCGCCAGTGGGGCTGTCGTTGTAGGTCATTCGCAGTTACAGGTGAATGGTGCAATGGTCTGCACTGCTGTGAGTGTTCGATTTCTTTACACATCGGATGTGCGCCCGATGTTTGTTACGCGTTCGACCCGCTCGTCGAGGACCCTTGCCAGCCGCGTACTCACAAACAGCATCGAATCACAAAATCACTTTGTCTGATAGGGATTGACTTCACAAAGAGCTGGCGCCTGCTGTAAGCGTTGCTGACACTCGCGCAATGCGCTGTCGAGCAGCGTCGACGTGGTTTACAACTCTTCGCGACGACCCCTGTTTTTACTGCGTCGTCATCGAATGCCTCGGACAGTTCGATGAATGAGCGAAGTGGATTCCATGACGCGCGCGAGCCGCTCCGTGTTCCGGATTTGCGACAATAAACCTGTAAAACGCGCTGACAAAAAATGTCGGCTGCCGCGGCTCCAGTTGAGAAGTGTCAACGAATGGGGCAACGGGAAGACATGCATTGGAGAGCCCGCATGAAAAACTTCAGCGCAACACTGGCGATGGTCGCGGCGGCGGCCGCATTTTGGACGGCCTCGGTACAGGCCACGGATATCGTTCGCGCCCACTATGAAATTCGCGTCGCCAGCAACGGCAGCGAAAACCTGGTGCGCTCGACCTTCGAGACCCCGCCGGGCACGCCGTTCACATTGAACCTGCCGCCGAACATCGTCGCGATGTCGGTGAAGAGCATCCACGGCGACAACTACGAGCTGCAGGTCACCGTCACGCCGGTCAAGCCCGAGCACAACAAGGCCGTGTTCAGCCAGGTGTATCAAGGCACGTTCGGTCGGCCGCTGGAGCTCAAGCGCAGCGCCAACGCCGTCGACGTCGACGGTGCGATTTCGCTGGTGGTGCTGAACAAGTGATCTGGATGCGGCGGCTTGCATCTCAGATGCGAGCCACTATCATCTAGCGCCCAGCCCGCCTCGGTCGTGCCCTGCTTGGGTGCGACCTCGCCAGCCATTACTCAACGCACGCGCATGCCCATGAGCATGCGCCAGGGACGGTCATGGCTGGCTTTTCGATCTCCGCTGTCTGCAAGGGCACGCTGTTGGGCGTGGGCGCCGTTTTGGTCACGATCAACAGCGCTTCGGCCGACCCGGCCGACGCTGTTTCCGACCACAACACCATCGTCGTCACCGGTGTGCGCGAGCAGGGCACCGGTTCAGGCACGAAGACCGACACGCCGCTGATGGAGACGCCGCAGACGATCACCGTGATCGATGCGGAGGAGTTGAGGCGCCGCAACGCGCGATCGCTCAATCAAGCGCTGACCTATGTCGCCGGCGTTTCGCCGAACCAGCGCGGCGCGATGGTGACCCGCTACGACCAGATGTATGTCCGCGGCTTCACGCCGGGTTTGTATCTCGACGGCATGCGTTTGATCGCCGGGCCGTATTCGACGCCGCAGACCGACTTCAATTGCATCGATCACATCGACATCGTCAAAGGCCCCGCGTCGGTGCTGTACGGCAACTCGACGCCCGGCGGCCTGATCAATGTCAGCAGCAAAGTGCCCGAAGCGGCGGCGTTTCAGCGGCTCGACCTCGCCGTCGGCAATTACGATTCGCAGCGCATCGACGTCGATATCAATCGGCCGCTCGATGACGGCGGCACCTGGCTGTTTCGCCTGCTGAGCGGAGCGCAGCGCTCCGACGGCTCGACGCGCATGACGGAGAACGAGCGCAATCATTTCAGCCCCGCAATCACGTTTGCGCCGTCTGCACACACCAGCCTCACGGTGATCGGCGCTTATCAGCACGATCCCAAGGGTGGTGGTTATTCGGGCGTGCCGGCGTTCGGTTCGGCATTGCCGAATCCCTTCGGCCAGCTGCCGAGGGACATCAACACCGGCGACCCGAACTACGAAGTGTTCGATCGTTACCAGCGCTCGATCGCGACGCTGTTCCGGCACGACTTCAACGATTTGATTTCGCTGCGGACCAACGCTCGCTTTCAGAACACCGAGCTGAGCTACCGACAGATGTATGTGAATGGCTTTGCGACCACCGGCACCGGAGCTTCGCGCAACACCGACTTCTCCACGATCGTTCGCGGCGGTGGCGGCGCAGACGAGGACTTCGATACGTTGACTGCGGATACGAGCATGACGCTAAAGTTCAGCACCGGACCGCTGGCGCACAATGTGTTGACCGGCGTCGATTATCAAAACATCGATGGCGAAAACGTCCAGCGCTTCAACGATGGTGTGACGACCAATCCGCTGACCAGCATTCCAAATTTGAACTTGTTTGCGCCGGTGTATGGCGGCGTGATGCCGACGCGAGATCTGCGGCAACTTTCGAGCGCGTACATCAACACGGACACCGAGCGCGAGCAGATCGGCGTGTATCTGCAAGATCAGATCGCGATCGAACGGCTGCAGCTGATCGCGAGCGGTCGTTACGACGACTACCAGCAGGACTCATTGAACGAGCGCAACGGCGTCGTGACGCCGTTGTCACAACACGCGCTGACGACGCGGTTCGGTGCGTTGTATGAACTGCCGCTGGGCTTCGCGCCGTATGTGAGTTATTCCGAATCGTTCGAGCCGCAGGCCGGCAGCACGTATCAAGGCGACGCGTTCGATCCGGTCACCGGCCGGCAGTACGAGGTCGGTGTGAAGTATCAGCCGCAGGATACAAACGCGATCTTCACGTTAGCGGCCTACGACCTGCGTCGGCAGAAAGTGCCGGTCGGTCATCCGGGCGCCGGCAGCAACGGCATTCCTTCGAATGCGCAGATTCAGATCGGTGAAGTCGTGGTGCGCGGCGTGGAGCTGGAAGGGCGAGGCGAAATCGCGTCCGGCTGGGATGTGACATTGACGGGTACTTACACCGACGCCGAAATCACTCGCGGTGCGCCGGCGAGCGGCATCACTCCTTCGACCACCGGCACGCGTCCGCTCGGCACGCCCGAATGGATGGCGTCGACATTTGTGAGCTACGACTTCGCAGCGAATCAAACCTCCAATACGCTGGACGGTCTCACCCTCGGCGCCGGCGTACGTTACGTCGGCGGCTCCGACGGCACGACCACTTACCTGGTCGTCAATGGACAAAACGTTTTCACCGCCTTCACCACTGACAGCTTCACGCTCGTCGACGCGATGGCCAGCTACGACTTGGGACGCGTGCACTCGTCGCTTGCGGGCGCGCAACTTGCGTTCAATGTCGCCAACTTGTTCGATGAGCGTCATGTCACAGCTTGCCCATTCAACAACAGTTGCTACTTCGGCGCGTCGAGGACGATCGTGGGAACGTTGACGTACGAGTGGTAGTGCGTGCCGCACGTGATGCACGTCGCAGTTTGACTGGCCTGAGCGCCGCGATTGGAGCTGTGTCCGAGCGCGATAGGCATACTGCGCCGCCCGTTGAGGACGGGTGTATCACGGAGATTTGAATGAACAAACGCGTAGCTTTGAACGGATTGGCGTTGGTGGGTGTGTTCGCGAGCGCCAGTGCGCTGGCGGATGTGCAGCCGGGATTTTATGTCGGCGCCGGCTTGGGCGAGGCGTGGGTCAAGGTCGACGATTCGGGGTTCGATGCCAACGACACCGCGTTCAAAGTGTTCGGTGGTTATAACTTCAATCGCAACTTCGCGGTCGAGCTCAGCTACATCGACGGCGGCAAGCCGGACGATCGTTTCGGCGCTGGCTCGGTCGAAGTTTCGATCGACGGCTTCAACCTGTCCGCGCTGGTTCGTGCCCCGGTCAACGACGTGTTCGCAGTCTTCGGCAAACTCGGCTACGCATCGTACGACGGCGACGTCAAAGGCCGGATCGGCAACGCCGTCGTGGCGAGCGGTAGCAGCAGCGAGGACGATCTGTCGTATGGCGTCGGTGCGTCGTTCAACGTCGGCACCGCTTTCGAGGTGCGCGGCGAGTACGAAGCGATCGACGTTTCCGGCGGCAGCTTCAAGCTGTTGTCGGTGAGCGGCGTCTACAAGTTCTAAGATGACTGCCGGGCCAGGGATGGCCCATCGATAATGAGAGATTGGTCGCTTCGAGCGGCGCGGTTTCGTGACCGCTGTCGCGATATTCCTCCGGGTGCTGCCTAACATATGAATGAACCATAAGCAGCACCCATCAGAATGTCCGCCCTCGACAGTGTGATTTCGGCGCTAGGCGCCGCCGTGACGGCAAATCCCAAAGATCCGGCTCTGCGCCTGCATCTGGCGTCGGTGTTGGTGGAGGCAGGCCAGCCCGCCGTCGCTCTCGAACACTATGCCGCCGTGCTCGCCCTGGACCCGGTGAATCTCGCGGCGCTGAAAGGAGCGGCGACGGCCGCGGAACAAATCAACGACACGGTTCGTGCCGCCGCGTATCGCAAGCTCCATGCTTCGCTGGCGGGCGAAGCGCAGCCCGCGCCGGTGACCACGATTCCGACGATCGCGCCATCGCCGCCGCCCGCTCAGCCGCCGCGGTTGCGAGTGATTCAGGGTGGTGTTTCTTCTGCCAACGAAGCGGAATCAGAAGAGGAGGCGATCGAGGAAGATCTCATTCCGAGCGTCACGCTCGCGGATGTCGGCGGCCTCGCCGAAGTGAAGCGGCGTCTCGACATGGCCTTCCTCGCGCCGATGCGCAACCCCGAAGTGCGCAAGCTGTACGCGAAGAAGCTCAAGGGCGGCCTGCTGATGTACGGCCCTCCCGGCTGCGGCAAAACATATATTGCACGCGCCTTGGCCGGTGAGTTGCGCGCGAAGTTCATGAGCATCGAGCTCTCGGACGTGCTGGATATGTATCTGGGCGAGAGCGAGCGCAAGCTGCACGAGTTGTTCGAGACTGCACGTCGCAACGCTCCCACCGTGTTGTTCTTCGATGAGATCGACGCGCTCGGCCAGAAGCGCGCCCAACAGCGCCAGTCCGCCGGCCGCAATGTCGTCAATCAATTGCTGAGTGAAATGGACGGCGTCGGTCACAGCAACGAGGGTGTCTTCATCCTCGGTGCCACCAATCACCCGTGGGACGTGGACGCAGCGTTGCGTCGTTCCGGTCGTTTCGATCGAGTGTTGCTGGTGCTGCCGCCGGATCAAGCCGCGCGCGAAGCGATCCTGAGCAAACATTTGAGCGACAAGCCTGTCTCCGACGTCGACGTCGCGGCGCTCGCCAAACAGACCGCGCACTTCTCCGGCGCCGACCTGGCGCATCTGTGCGAGAGCGCCACCGAGCTGGCGATGGAAGATGCGCTCAAGTCCGGCACCGCGCGTCCGATCACGATGACCGACTTCAAGAAAGCGCTGAAAGACGTGCGGGCCACGACGCGCCAATGGTTCGACCTCGCGAAAAACTACGCGATGTTTGCCAACGAAGGCGGCGTCTACGACGACCTGCTCGCCTACGTCAAAGAACACAAGCTTTGATATGACCGCCGCGGTCAGCAGCGAAGACCAGGCTCGCGCGCACCTGGATCGAGCGCAGATACTGCTCGATCTCGGCCGGCACGAGCAGGCTTTGCCGATGATCGTCGAGGCGCTGCGCCTCGATCCCGAGTCGGTGACCACGTACTGTCACATGGCGCTGGCGCTGCGCATGGCCGGACAACGCCAACGAGCGTTGGCGGTGCTCGACGATGCATTGAAGAAAGATCCGAACAACGAGTGGCCGCATCGCCTGCGCGCCGTCACTTTCCGCGAGCTCGGCGAATTGAAGCTGGCGCTCGCGTGCGCGCAGCAGGCTCATCGGCTCGCCCCCGATCTGTGGCTGACGAATTTCGTGCTGGCGAACATCCTGCTCAGCAGTTCG
The DNA here is from genome assembly GCA_946478975.1 of uncultured Steroidobacter sp. Next base: position 2,617 of record CAMLEO010000078.1, on the reverse strand, counting down.
CGCCCGAGCCAGGCGCGAGAGATCGCCGAACGATTTCGCGCCATGGAGCCGAACAATACGCACGTGTTCGATCTCTCCGGTCGCGTGGCGCTCGCGAGCAAGCAATTGCTCCAAGCCGAAGCTCACTTCCGCGAAGCGCTGCGCCTGGATCCGCAAAACGCATCTGCTCACAACAATCTTGGGAGCGTGCTTGCCGAGCAGGGGCGCACGGTGGAAGCTGTGCAATGTTTCGAGCGTGCGCTGGCGGTGAATCCGCTGGAAGGCGAAGCGCAAGTCAATCTGTACCGGGGCGCTCGCGCCCTGCGCGGCCAGCGTTTGTTGACGACGTCGAAAGGTTTGCTCGCCCGTTTGAGTCCGAACGTGTATCGCTACTATCTGCAGCAGGAGCAAGGCTCTGCGACCGTCGGATGGTTCATCCTGTTGTTCAAGATCGTGCTGCCGGTGAGCGCGGCGCTGGCGTTGATCGGATTCGTGCGGCACCGGCTCACTGGTGACATCGACGTGTCCGGTTACGTGTGGTCCGGATTGTTCGTGAGCGGCGTGCTGACGTTCGCGCGCATCCGCGGCTGGGCGCAGGGATACTTCGATGTTTCCAGCACCACGGTGGAGTGGATCTCCACGGTGTCTGCCTGGATCTTCAATCCGTTCCTGGTGCTGCTGGCCGGCGGCGCCGGCTTGTATCTGGATGAAAAGAACGCGGCGTTGTACCTGGTCACGATGATCGCCGGCCTCGTGTTCAGCGTGCGGCGCTCGTGGGCAATCGTGCGAGGCTGGTACTACGGCCACGCGTCGCGCTGGTATCAGCGATATTCCAGGCGCCGCTGATTCCCTGACACAACCCGTCAACTTCGCAGGCCTATGATGCGCTCCCATCCACAGGAGTGCGTTCATGAATACTCAGCAAGTTGCGAATCGATTGGTCGAGCTGTGCCGTCGCGGCGAATTCAGCAAGGCGCAGGACGAGCTCTATGCCCAGGACGCTGTCAGCATCGAAATGGAAGGATCGCCGGGCGGCGCGCTCGGCAATGCACGCGGGCTGGATGCGATTCGTGAGAAGGGCAAGGCGTTCGATCAGACCTACGAAAAGATCCACAGCATCACCGTCAGCGATCCGCTGGTCTCGGGAGAATTTTTCAGCCTGGTGATGGGCCTGGACGCAACCTGGAAGCAGGGCGGCCGCTATGCCATGGAAGAAATCTGCGTGTACCGCGTCCGGAACGGCAAGGTCGTGCTGGAGCAGTTCTTCTATCGCGTCGGCTGAACTAAGCGTCGCAGCTCAGTCGCGCTCGAAATCGGGCTGCTGTTCGGGCGCGGCTTGCTTGAACGCCTCTAGTTGCAAACATGCGGCCTCGACTGCCAGCAGTCGAGGCCAACGCAGATCGACCTTGAAGCGCCGCGCATTCACCAGCTGCGGAATCAGAAAAACATCCGCGAGCGTCACCGAGCTGCCGAAGCAGAACGGGCCGGGCTCGTGTGCAATGAGCTGCTCGCAGGCGTCGAAACCTTCCGAAATGATCTGTGCCGCCCATTGATTCACGGCGTCTTCGCTGAATCCCGACGACCGCAGCCGGCGCAATATTTTCAGATTCTGGATCGGGTGAATGTCACAAGCGACCACTTGCGCGAATGCACGAACCCGCGCGCGCTGAATCGGATCTTTCGGAAGCAGCGGCGGCTGAGGATGTGTTTCTTCCAGGTACTCGCAGATCGCGAGCGATTGAATCAGCACCGCGCCGTCAGTTTCGAGTGCGGGCACCAAGCCTTGCGGCTGCAGTGCCCGATACTCGGGCGCCTGTTGCTCGTCGCGGCGTAAGTGATGCGAGTGGGTTTCGTACGCGATGCCCTTCACAGCGAGCGCAATGCGCACCCGGTACGAAGCCGACGAGCGGAAGTAGCTGTGTAACTTCATGGGAGCCAGTCCTGGTTAGACGTAGCGTAGCGCGATCACTGCTGCCGATGCTATCGCTGCCGGAATCGCGGCGATCAGCAGCAACGAATCGGCCTGCCAGCCCAGGCTCAACAATGCTCCGCCGATGGTAGGTCCGAGCACGGAGCCGACGCGGCCTACGCCCAGCGCCCAGCCGATCGCCGTTGCTCGAATGCTCGTGGGATAGCTCGCGGCCGTGACGGCGTTGAGTCCAATCTGTCCGCCCGAAACACCGAAGCCCGCCACCGTCGCGGCCGCGAGTAACACGACGACGCCTGAAGCGGCGGAGGCGAGCACCATGATGAACACCGCTGACACAGCGTAAGCGCCGCCGAGAATGAGATAAGGATTGCGTCGATCGATCCAGCGGCCGAGCACGACGCCGCCAATCACGCCTCCGAAGTTGAGCAGTGATGTGGTCAGGATGGCGACATCGAGCGCGAAACCAGAGCTGCGCACCAGCGCGGGCAGCCAGTTCACCAGAAAATACATCACCAGCAAATTCATGAAGAACGCCAGCCACACGACGCAAGTCTTGCGGGCGCGGCCGTCGCGAAACAACTCGAACACCGGGAAGCGACGACTCTGGTTCGAAGCCGCGGCCTCGGCACGCACTTGTGCGATGAAGGTCTCGGGCGAGGCGTGAGAATCGATGCGTGCGAGCACGGCGGCGATGTGACGTTCCGAACC
>CAMLEO010000077.1 GCA_946478975.1 uncultured Steroidobacter sp. | reverse complement strand
GATTGCGCGGCAGGCCGGTATCGAGAACGGTGACCTTGCGGCGGGCACGGCCGAGTTGCAGGGCGCCCGCGAGACCGGCAAAGCTGCCGCCGATGATGATGACGTCATTCATTTTGTTCACCTGTAACTGCTCATCGAGCGGCGCTGTAGCGGGGATCGCCTGCTGTTTGGGCGTCCCATCCACCGCCTAAAGCGCGGAAGGAAGCAATCGCGGCGCGCGCGACTTCGGTTTGCGCCACTGCCTTCGCATCGCGTACCTGAAGCAAGTTGCCGTCGGCATCCAACACTTCGATGAGACTGACGGCGCCACCCTTGTAGGCGACAAAAGAGTTCTCTCGCGCTCGCGCGAGAGACGCTTCGCCCTGAGTCAGGATGCCCAGCTGGACTTCGCGTTTGACGAGCGTCGAAAAAGAATTCTCCACCTCCTCTGCCGCGTGCAACACAGCCAGCCGGTACGCAGCGAGCGCTTCGGCCTCGCGTCCGCGCGCGACCGCAATCTGTGCATCAACGCGGCCGAAATCGAACAGCCGCCAACGAAGTCCGAACACGCCCTGTGCTTGATTGGCATCACTCGTAAAGAGATTCCCACTCGATATCGCGGTAGCACTGCCCACCAGCGCGCCGAGAGAGAACTTCGGGTAGTACTCCGAGATCGCAACGCCGATGCGTGCGTTGCTCGCAGCAAGACGCCGTTCGGCAACCATGAGATCCGGCCGGCGCCGAATCATCTCGGCCGGACTGCCCGTCTCGGCCAGGCCGGGAGCGACTGGCACGGGCGCCGCCTGAGTGAGTTCACCGCGGTAGGTTCCAGGTTGCATGCCGAGCAGCACGTCGAGCGCATTCATCGCCGCTTCGAGCCCTGCTTCCAAGATAGGAATTTGCGCCTCGACCTGAGCGAGCGAACCTTCGGCCTGTCGCATCTGCAACTCGGCGGCGACTCCTTTCTCGTACTGGAGCTTGATCGTTGAGAGCAGACGACGACGCGTTTCGGCTTGTTCTCGCGCGATCGCGATACGAGATTGCAATCCTCGGATCGTGACGTACACATCCGCCGTTTGCGCAGCCACCGCGAGTCGTGTCGCCACCGCGCCGGCTTCAGACGCCTGGTACTCCGCGCGTGCTGCTTCCCGTCCTCGGCGCAGACCACCGAACACGTCGATCTCCCAACTCGCACCGACATTGGCTTCGTAGTAGTTGCCATTGCGATCGAAGCCGGGTGCAGCGCCGACCACCTGCCCGAGCGGCGTTTCGAGCGACTGGTAGGACCTTGCACCTTGAGCAGTTACGTTGGCCGCTGGCAGCAACGCTGCGTCCGCCAGGTGCAAACCCGCGCGTGCTTGGGCAACACGCGCGGCCGCTTGCGCGATGTCGAGATTCTGATCGAGAGCCAAAGAGACAAAGCGCGCCAGCATTGGATCATCAAAGCTCGCCCACCAGGTTTGGAGATCCGCCTTGCTCTGAACTGCTCGCTGCTCAACGGCCTCCTGACCCAAAAACCGCGGCGACATCGCAACCTCCGGTGGCTCGTAGTCCGGGCCGACCGCGCAACCCGTCAAGACGGTCACACTCAGCAGAAGGACGGCAGCGCGGCGTCGGGTGAGCATGGGAGGCATCCAGTAGGAGTTGAGACCGGCAGTGACTATAGCCCGTAATGGTCACTGGTTGTCAAGGGAGCAGATGCGAGGTAGTGTCCTCCCCATGAATGCAAGCGCACCCTCCGCCGCACCGTCGCGCGGCCCCGCCGACCATGAAGTTCGGGAGCAGATCATGGCCGCTGCCGAAGAGCACTTCCGTCGCTATGGCTTCGAGAAGACCACGGTCTCCGACCTGGCCAAGGCCATCAGCTTCTCGAAGGCGTACATCTACAAGTTCTTTGATTCCAAGCAGGCGATCGGCGAGGCCATCTGCTCCCAGACCTTGCAGGCATTCGTCGCGGCGGTTGAAGAGGCAATCGCTGGCGCGCCTACGTCCACGGAAAAATTTCGGCGGATGTTCAAGACCTTGACGTCAACCGCCGTCACTCTTTTTTTCAATGACCGGAAGCTTTACGACCTTGCCGCCGCCTCCGCCCGGGAGGGGTGGGGCTCCTCGCGTGCCTTCATAGAACGCGTCACGCAGATCCTGGCGGAGATCATCCGTGAAGGCCGGGAGAACGGCGAGTTCGAGCGCAAGACGCCCCTGGACGAGACTGTCAATGCGATCTTTCTGGTCATGGCCCCGCTCCTGAATCCGCTCCTGCTCCAGTACCAACTCGATCGCATCGAAGAGGCACAGGTGCAGCTGTCGAACTTGGTGCTGCGCAGCTTGGCTCCCTAGATTTTTCGAAGTGACCATTGACTGATTTGGTCACAAGACGTAGAGTGAAACCTACCTTAACCGGAGGTTTCCATGCTGCCTCGCCGAGCCGTTTCCTTCCTCGCCGCCATCGGGCTGCCCTTCACCCTGGCGGCATGCGGAGCAAGCTCCTCACCGGATCCCCGGACGCAGGCGCCGCTGGTGCGCATGGAAACCGTCGAGAACTCCGTGGCGGCGGAGCGCTCGTTCACCGGAATTGTCGCGGCCCGCGTGCAGAGCGATCTGGGATTTCGCGTTCCCGGAAAGATCCTCGAACGCTTGGTAGATACCGGGCAGACCGTCAAGCGCGGCCAGCCGCTCATGCGCATTGATCCGACCGACCTGAGGCTCGCGATGCGCGCATACGAAGAAGCTGTTGCCGCCGCCAAGGCACGCGCACGCCAAACCGCAGAGGACGAGGCAAGTAATCGCGACTTGGTTGCTGCCGGCGCGGTTTCGGCGTCGACCTATGACAAAGTCAAAGCTGCCGCCGAGTCTGCAAAAGCGGAGCTCAACGCGGCGGAGGCCCAAGCAGATGTTGCCCGCAACGGAACGAGCTACGCAGTTCTGCTCGCTGATGCCGATGGCGTAGTCGTCGAGACTTTGGCGGAGCCCGGGCAAGTTGTCGCCGCCGGCCAGGTCGTCGCGCGAGTGGCGCATGCCGGGCGCCGCGAGGCGATCGTCGAGTTGCCCGAAACTCTGCGACCGAACATCGGCTCCACCGCTCGTGCGACTTTGTATGGAAATGCGCTCACCGGCACAGCGAAGCTGCGCCAGTTGTCGGACGCCGCCAACCGCCAGACGCGAACGTTTGAAGCTCGATACGTGCTGGAAGGCCCGCTGGCAAACGCGCCGCTGGGCTCGACGATCTCCATCCAGATATCCGATGGCCGGTCCGCGCAGACACTGCGCGTCCCTCTAGCCGCGATCTTCGACGCGGGTCGAGGTCCGGGCGTGTGGCTGATCGAAGGAGAAACGCCGCGGGTCACGTGGCGCGCCGTGCAAATCGCCGGCCTCAGCGACGAAGCGGCGGCTGTCACTGGCAACATTGAGAAAGGTGATCGTGTCGTCGCGTTGGGTGCGCACCTGTTGCATGAAGGCGAGCCTGTGCGAGTAGCTGCAAACGAAATCGTGTCGAGCACGACCAGCAACGGTGTCACAGGACAATGAGCGGCTTCAACCTTTCCGCCCTCGCCGTTCGCGAGCGCTCCGTCACGCTCTTCCTGTTGCTGGCGATTTTTGCCGCCGGTCTCGTGGCGTTCCTGAAGCTGGGCCGCGCGGAAGATCCTTCTTTCACGATCAAACAAATGATCGTCGTCACCGCCTGGCCAGGGGCGACGGCAGAACAGATGCAGGACCTGATCGCCGAAAAACTGGAAAAGCGCATGCAGGAACTGCGCTGGTATGACCGCACCGAAACCTTCACGCGACCGGGGCTGGCGTTTACTACTGTGATCCTGCGCGACAGCACGCCGCCGGAGCAGGTTCCCGAGCAGTTCTATCAAGCGCGGAAGAAACTCGGCGACGAAGCGGCGAACCTGCCTCGCGGCGTCATCGGGCCGCTGATGAACGACGAATATTCCGATGTCACATTCGCACTCTATGCATTGAAGGCGAAGGGTGAGCCGCAGCGGCGCCTCGTGCGCGATGCTGAAGGTTACCGCCAGCGACTGCTGCATGTACCCGGCGTCAAGAAGGTGAACATCGTCGGCGAACAGGCCGAGAGAATCTTTGTTGAATTCTCCTATGACCGACTCGCCACCCTGGGCGTGTCGCCTCAAGACATCTTCGCCGCGCTCAACAACAGAAACGCCATGACGCCTGCGGGCTCGGTCGAAGCCAAGGGCCCACAAGTTCTGGTGCGACTCGACGGCGCACTCGACGATCTGCAAGAGATTCGAAACACCGCTGTCGCCGCGAATGGCCGCACGCTGAAGCTCGCCGACATCGCCGAGGTGAAGCGCGGCTACGAAGATCCCGCGAGCTTTCTGATTCGTAACAATGGCGAGCCGACCCTGCTGCTCGGTGTCGTCATGCGTGACGGCTGGAACGGCCTCGATCTTGGCAAGTCGCTCGAAGCGGAAGTGGCGGCGATCAACGGGCAGATGCCGTTGGGCATGAGCCTGTCGAAAGTCACAGACCAATCCGTGAACATCCGGTCCGCCGTCAATGAATTCATGGTGAAGTTTTTCGCCGCGCTGTGCGTCGTGATGCTCGTGTGTTTCCTCAGCATGGGCTGGCGGGTCGGCATCGTCGTCGCTGCGGCAGTCCCGCTGACGCTGGCCGGGGTATTTATCATCATGGCGGCCACCGGCAAGGATTTCGACCGCATTACGCTGGGCTCGCTGATATTGGCGCTGGGCCTGCTGGTCGACGATGCGATCATCGCCATCGAGATGATGGTCGTGAAGATGGAGGAAGGACTCGACCGCATCAACGCGGCCGCTTATGCGTGGAGCCACACCGCCGCTCCGATGCTGGCCGGAACGTTGGTGACCGCGATCGGCTTCCTCCCGAACGGCTTCGCCAAGTCAACCGCCGGCGAATACACCAGCAACATGTTCTGGATCGTCGGCATCGCGCTGATCGTATCCTGGATCGTGGCTGTCGTGTTCACCCCCTACCTCGGAGTGAAGCTGCTGCCGGAGATCCCAAGGCTCGAAGGCGGCCACGAAGCGATCTACAACACGCCGCGTTACAACCGCTTTCGCGAGCTGCTGCGGCTGGCGATTCGGCGCAAATGGCTGGTCGCCGGCAGCGTCGTCGGTGCGTTCCTGATCGCGGCGCTGGGCATGGGCCTGGTGAAGAAACAATTCTTCCCCACCTCCGACCGCCCGGAAGTTCTGGTCGAAGTGCAAATGCCGTATGGCACGTCGATCGAGCAAACGAGTGCCGCGACTGCGAAGGTCGAGGCATGGCTCGCGAAACAACCGGAAGCGAAGACGGTGACTGCATACATCGGACAGGGCGCGCCGCGTTTCTTTCTTGCCATGTCGCCCGAGCTGCCCGATCCGTCGTTCGCGAAAATAGTGATATTGACGCCGGACGAAGAAGCGCGCGAAGCGCTCAAGCACCGGATACGTCAGGTCGTGGCCGAAGGACTGGCGCCAGAAGCTCGCGTGCGAGTGACCCAGATCGTGTTCGGCCCACCCTCGCCCTTCCCTGTCGCGTTCCGCGTGATGGGGCCTGACCCCGACAAGCTTCGTGACATTGCCGACCAGGCGCTTGGCGTCATGCGGGCCAGCCCAATGATGCGAACGACCAACAGCGATTGGGGCGAGCGCGTGCCGACGCTGCATTTTTCGCTCGATCAGGATCGGCTGCAGACGATCGGACTGACCTCGGCCGACGTCGGCCAGCAGCTGCAGTTTCTGTTGAGCGGCGTCCCTATCACCGATGTCCGCGAAGACATTCGTTCGGTGCAGGTCACCGCTCGCTCCGCCGGCAACGCGCGGCTCGATCCCAGCAAGATCACCGACTTCACATTGGTGGGCGCGGCCGGCCAGCGAATTCCGCTGTCGCAGGTCGGCACGGTGGACATTCGAATGGAAGATCCGATCCTGCGTCGTCGCGATCGCACGCCAACGATCACCGTGCGCGGCGACATTGCTGAAGGCTTGCAGCCGCCGGATGTTTCCAATGCCCTCTGGAAAGAGCTGCAACCCATCATCGCCAAACTGCCGCCGGACTATCGCATCGAGATGGCGGGCTCCATCGAGGAATCCGCCAAGGCCAATAGCGCCCTGGCGCCGCTGTTTCCAATCATGATCGCACTCACGCTGATCACGATCATTTTCCAGGTCCGCTCGATCTCAGTGATGACGATGGTGTTTGCTACTGCGCCGCTGGGGCTCATCGGCGTCGTGCCCACGTTGCTGCTGTTCCAGCAGCCGTTCGGCATCAACGCGCTGGTCGGGCTGGTCGCGCTGTCCGGAATCCTGATGCGCAATACGCTGATCCTGATCGGCCAGATTCGTCACAACGAGAAAGAAGGCATGGCACCGTTCGATGCCGTGATCGAGGCCACCGTGCAACGCTCTCGTCCCGTGATCCTGACGGCGCTCGCCGCGATGCTCGCGTTCATCCCGCTCACTCATTCCGTGTTCTGGGGAACGCTCGCGTACACCTTGATCGGTGGAACGTTCGGCGGAACGGTTCTCACACTCGTGTTCCTGCCGGCGCTGTATGCGATTTGGTTCAAGATCCAACCGGCGCCGGACGCAGCGCCGGTCCACCCAGCGAATGTTTCTTTACAGCACCCCGCTGCCACGTGACGCTCGTGCTCACGAGCTTTGGAGATCCATTACGCACGCAGCTCGATATCTTCGAGAAAATCATCCCCCAGCTGGCACAACGATTCACGGTCTACGCCTGCCCGGCGGGTGGTGTTCGGAGCAGCGCACTGATAGCGCGGCTCTTTCTGGGCCCCGCGGGAGTACCCATATTCGGCGCGACACTGATGCGACTACGAAACAAATTCGTCTCCGACCGTCAACGACGGCAGCCACCTCCTCTCACTGGATCGTCCCACAGAGCTGACCGATCTCATCGCTGGACTCGCAGGCACGTCCGCCGCGCATCGTGTGCCATCTTGAGAGGACTATTCTCGCAGCAATCACTCCATCAGTTGTGTGGCCGCATTCTCGCCTGAGGCATGGTGCGCTGAGCCTGCGTTGTGACGTGCGCCTGGGTTCGACAACCACGCCTCAGGGGATTAGGCCCTGCTGTCGCGACGATGATGTCGCCCAACGGCAGTTCAGGTTTCGCAGCTGTTCAGGCGTTACTCACATTCTCGTCAGTGAAGCAGGTAAATTCGGCGATACTTGCAGTCGCTGCTTTGGTTGCTTTACTTCAGCAAAGCATCCCTGACCACCGACAGGAGCAACTGCCAGTCGCATTTCAGAATTAACACTCCGGCACAAAGGCGACTCAAATCGAGGCGAGGACTGCCCCCGCGACAGCGAGCTTCCGATCGAGTGTAGAATAACTGGGCAAGGGGATGCTGCCGGCACTTTCACCGCCCTGGGGAGACGAACCATTCGCGCACCATGGCCACACAATCGATGCATCGTCTGCCTCGAGGCTAAGCCACTCACGGACGAGCATCTAATTCCAGAGTCGCTTTCGGGTCGTCTCGTTTCGACCATCCTTTGCAGGGCATGTAATTCATCACTAGGGCACATGTATGAACATGCCGCCCGGCAAGACCCTAGTGTTCGCCTGCTCGCTAATCAGCTCAGCGCGGTTATTCCGAACATTGCATCAAAGATGTCCGAGAACCAAGCTCACATCGCCGTTGGTCCGGGTCCTGGCGTTAGAAATGGCTTCGTGAAAAATGGCGAATTTCACGTCACTGCGAGCCGCGAGGCGGATGGCACTTTGATACAAACGACACCTGACGCCAGAAAGACGATTGCTCGAATGTTGCAAGAAGACGGCCGCAGCGCCCAATTCATTGCAGATGCGTTGATGCGAATGGACGATGCGCCGGACAACGTCTCGGTTGCAATCACGCCGGCGATCAGTGTCGTGAAGTGGGAAATTACAGGATTGAAGTTGGCGCTCAATGGGCCAATGATCAATCCTGTGGTCCCACTGAAGACCGCCTACGAGTTCCTAGCGCTTCACATGGGGCGCACCATCTACGACAGTTGTCCAGCCCTTGAGCAGATTCGCCTCGTTCTACGAGGCGGTCCACTCGATTCGCAATGGCTGGCAATCGATAGACTCGAAGCTCCGAGCGCCCTGCCCTTCCACGGCATAGCATTCGAGGGAAACTCACCCCACGCTACGGTGCAAGTGCGCATATTTGGCAAGCTCGCGTTCCGCGTTCATTTCCTTCGAATGGCCGTTCATGGCCCCCGGCTTCAGTACACGCACGCGCTGGACTCTCAAAAGGAGTTCGTTTCGCAGCTGCCGTGACCGAAGAAAGATACATCGCCATCGCAAGCTTGTATCGCTTGTCAGCGAGCAGCTCGCGGGTCATTCGGGAGCGTACGCACATGCGCAGTCAGTAGCGCCTCATCGATAGTACCCTGAGTGACCGTTGCAAGCTCTGGCACACGCTCACGGCTCGACTGTTTGCCAAAATTTGCCAATCACGCTACCATTTCGTCATGACCACCATGAACATTTCCTTGCCGGACTCACTCAAGGATTTCATCGACGAGCAGGTCAATCAGCGCGGCTACGGGACGAGCAGCGAGTACGTGCGCGAGCTCATACGCAAAGAGCAGGATCGCTTGCAATTACGTGGTCTTCTAATCGCTGGAGCATCGTCCGCGCCGACAAAGCCGGTCGATGGCGCTTATTTCGATAGCCTGCGCAAGAAAGTCAGAGCGACCAAATCTGGCGCTCGTCGGTAATGCCCAAAGCCGTTGTTCCGCGTGAACTGGCCAGGCAGGACGCTGACGAGGCAATCGACTATTACCTGAGCGAAAATGCCCCGGAAGCCGCTCTCGGCTTCATTGATTCGCTGGAGCAGGCATATAGTCATATCAGCCGTCATCCAGGCACTGGCTTCTCCAGATATGCTCACGAATTGAACCTTCCCGGATTGCGTTTCTGGCCTCTGCAGAAATATCCGCATCTGGTCTTCTACGTTGAGAGGGACGACCACGTCGATGTTTGGCGCATACTGCATGGCCAGCGCGACATTCCGGCATGGATGCAGGAACCCCCAGAAGGAATATAAGCGCATCGACACCCGATGCACTTGGCGCTGTGCGTTGACCATTCGCATCTCCTGACGCAAGTCTCCTCCCCAATTCATTCTCCGCGTGAGTTTCGGCGTTTTTTTGGCATTACTCGCTCGTGAGTTACGAGGCCGAGGGTTGCGCCGATGAATTGGCAACATACGTGCCGAGCAGCGAGTGAAACTCACATAGGCTCCGGAAACTCCATCACGAAACGCGCCCCGCGAGCCGCATTCGCGTCGAGCGACAGACGTCCGCCTTGCCGCTCCATGATGCACTTCGCGATTGCGAGCCCCAAACCCGCGCCGGGGCCCGAGGCATTGGGGCCGCGGCGGAATCGCTCGAACAGGGACGCAGCAACATGCGCAGGGATTCCGGGGCCATCATCGGCAATGATCACAGCGACAGAATCGGCGGACAGCGTGATCGACGTGCCGGCGGGCGTATATTGAATCGCGTTCTCGATCAGGTTGCGAAAGACCAGGCGCGTCAGCGTGGCATTGCCGTGTGTAAGCACGGAAGCGTCGGGCGTCGCGGCGGTCACGTAGTGCTCTGATTCGAGCGCAACAGGCGCCAGCTCCCGAGCCACTTCCAGCGCAACGGCGTGAGCGTCGAACGCGGCAAACTGGAACTGTTCCTGCGAATCGAGGCGCGCCAGACAGAGCAGTTGCTCAACCAGCCGCGCGAGCTGTTCGATTTCCAACGCAACATCGCCCAGCTCCTGCGCCGAAAAGCGGGACTCCAGTCGTGCTCGCAACGTCGCCAGCGGGGTGCGCAGCTCATGCGCGGCGTTGGCAGTGAATTCCTTCTGCACGCGATAATCCGCTTCGAGCCGATCGAGCGAGGCGTTGACTGCCTGAACCAGCGGAACGAGCTCTTGAGGAAGATTTTTGGCGTGCAACCGCTCGTCCAAACGATTTAGCGACAACATCGAGGCCTGATGCGAGACGGCGCGCAACGAGCGAAGCGATGACAGCACAGTCACGACCACGACGCTGACCACGGCGATCAGCAGCAGGGCAATCGGCGGATACAATTCATCCAGCGCGCCGAGCATGAGCTGGGCGACCAGGCTCTCTGCATCTTTGAGATTCCGCACCACCCGCAACCAGTATCGGCCGTGAGGAACATCGACTTCGAGCGCGGCAGCCATGATGCTGTAGCCCGACAACGCATCCGTCTCCCGCTGCATGACGACCTCCCCGCCGCCTGGAGCGACCGGCAATGGCAGATAAGGCGCAGAGAAACCGCCCGACTCCAGCACCGTGCCATCTGCGCTCAACAACTGATAACCGTTCAATGCACCCGGTTGGGCGTAGAACTCCCGCAGTGACCGTGGCAACTCCAGATGCGGTGGGCCCGTCCCCGACACGATCGACGCACGCAGGTCCTGCACTTGGATGGCAATGCTCTGGCCTTCCAGGCCCATCAGCCCGTCGCGAAATTCGGAGTACAACACCAGATAGCTGCCGGCCAGCGCCAGCACGACCACGATGGTCAGTCGAACGACGAGTGTTCGAAGCAGAGATGGGGCGCGCATCGAACTGCGATCAGGAGGCAAGATAGCCCAGACCACGCAAAGTCCGGAGCAACACATCAGCTCCCGCGGCCGCAAGTTTCTTGCGCAACCTGTGTACTTGCGTCTCCACCGAATTCGCGCTGCGCTCCTGCTCGAAATCGTACAAACATTCGGCAAGCCGCTCCTTCGAGATGACACGCCCCTGATTGCGCAGCAGCGCTTCGAGCACGATCAACTCCGAGCGCGTCAGATCGAGCTGCGTCTCGGCGACGGTGGCGATGCGTGCGGACGTATCGAGCCTCACGTTACCGAGCGTCAGCGTGCGCCCCAATGCCGCGCCCGGTCGACGCAACAGCGCGCGCAGCCGAGCGATGAGCTCCTGCATCGCGAACGGTTTGACGAGATAGTCGTCTGCGCCGCAATCCAGACCGCGCACGCGATCCTCGATCGCACCTAGCGCAGTGAGGATCAGCACGGGCGTCACGTTGCCTCGGTCACGCATTTCCTTCAGCGCGTTGAGGCCAGTGCCGTCCGGGAGCATGAGATCGAGCACGGCGGCGTCGTAGTCGGCCGCTCGCCAGACCCGCAGTCCCTCGGACGCCGACGCCGCTGTATCGACCGCGAATCCCTGCGCACGCAGGCTCTCCGCGACGGCCTGACACAGACGTTGGTTATCTTCGATGATGAGCAATCTCAATGGCCAATCTCAATGAACAGACTTAAGTGATCGGCTCATTCGCCCAGCTCATTCGCCCGGCGTCCAGGAATATTCGAACCTGAGTCCGAGGGTGGGTATCGGCTCGTCGAGTCCTTCGATGATATTGACGCCGCGACGTTCGTCCCATTCATATCCGTTGGCGTTCTCGCGACCGTAAACGTTCAGGATGTCCAGATAAGCAACCAGGCTCAGCGGGCCGAAGCGGCGCTGGTAGTCCGCGCGCAGACTCAGCGAATGATAGGCGGGCAGACGCTCGGCGTTGGTGCGCGTCAGCTCCTTCGAGTAGCGCACGGGGCCTGCGCCTCCCAACACGTCGCTGTTCACGACGAACGCATCGGTAGGCCGACCCGAGGCATATTTCCATTTCGCCGAGAATGTCCAACGATCGGTCGGCTGCCAGGCGCCGACGATACCGAACGCATGCGGCCGATCCCAATCCGACGCATATTCTCCTTCGCCGAGCTTGTCATCGCGTCGGGCCCGCGAATATGAGTAGGTCGCCGAAGCGCTCCAGCCTCGGCTCATGCGCTTGGCAAGCATCAGATCCACGCCCGTCGCGGACCCTTCGCCGATGTTCCTTGCGGTGTTCGTGGTCCGATCGTCGAACACGATCAGATCATCGAGCTGCTGATAATACCCTTCGGCCGAAAAACGCAGATCCTCACGCAGGTACCGGGAATAGCCCAGCACCCACTGCGTGGAGCGCTCGCTCTTCAGATCGAGATTGGACGGATCGGCCGCGATATCGAGATAACGCGGTGCTTGATGATACACGCCACCCCCGGTCCACACTCGGGTGACCGCATCCGGCTGCCAACTCAACAACAGGCGCGGAGCGACGACGGACTTTCCGGAAAACCCGTCGCGCTCGTAGCGCATTCCGGGTGTCCATGTGAAATCGCCGAGAGTCCAGGCGTAGTCGGCATAGGCAGCAATCTGCGTCTCCGCCGCGCTCAACGTCGAGTTGTATCCTTCCGGCGTCAGCACGATGTACCGTTGTGTCGGGTCGGCGCGAAAGTCCGACTGTTCGTACACATACCGTGTCCAGTTGCCGGAGAGACGACGGTCGAAATCGAGATCCACGCGAGCGACCCGCGCGCCGGCGGAGAAGATTCCATCGGAGCCGAGCGACGTGCTGAAATCGCTACGCCAGCCGATCTCTGTTTCACGCTCCTTGATGCGCAGAATGTTCTCGCGCACTGGCGTCGTCGCAGCTGTCGGGTTGGGGCCCGCGAGATCCGGATATGCCTCGCCCTCCGCACCTGTCGTATTGGTGTTGCGGTAATAGAGAGCATTGCGCAGCTGTGCGACCTCACCGGGAGACCACCGCCACGTCACGCCGAGCAATGTGCTGTCCTGCTTCGACGCCTCGAGTCCCACGTCCTCGAAGTTTTCGGATTCGAGCGCATTCTCGACCGTGCGCTTGGAAGCCTCGGCTGCGTGAATCGCCAGCAGCTCGATACGATGATCGTCATTCACGTCGGTGACGGACTTCGCGATGAAATCGGCCAGGCGCTGCGTGCCGATGTCTTTCTCACCGATCGCTTCAAACAAGTTGCTGAAATCGAAGCTGCGCGCCGACAGCAGCAAGCTGGTGTTGTCGGCCACGTAGCTCGGCCCGTCGTAGTCCGCCTCCACTCCGATGATGTCGACGCGTGCGCCCGCCGTGGAGCTCACGGGATTGCCGTCCGCGATCGCAAGCTCCAGCAACGAACCATTCCTGCCGCCTTCGGCCGCCCGCCAGCCGCCCGGAGAAAACTTGGCGCTGCCGATGATGTTCGGCGCGAAGATTGAATATCGTCCGCCGCCATCGACGGCTTCCTGCTCGCCGAGCGACTCATCGAAATGCGCCACCTTATCGAAAGGAATGCCATCGATCAGGATCAGGTTGTCACGCGGTCCGTTGCCGCGCACGGTGAAGCTGGAGAACTCACCCGTCGAAACAACGCCCGGCAGAACGTCCAGCGCCCGGAACACGTCGCCTGCGCTGCCGGGATTGCGCCGTATCTCTTCTCGCTCCAGCAGCACGGTGTTCGGCGTCGCTCGCGGATCCCCAGCTGTCGCGCGCGCCGAGACAACCACTTCTGCAAGCATCTCATCACTCCCGCGCACCAGCGCGAATTCGACGGCGGCTGCCCTGTGAAGCACGACCCGTACATCCGCCTGCACGGCTTTCAGGTAACCCTGTTCTTCCACCTCGACCGAATACACACCTTCCGGGACGTGATCGAACGAAAACTCTCCGGTGCTATCAGTTTCAATCGTGCCCTGAACGCGCTGATTGCGCACGAGGTGTACAGTCGCCGTCGCCACTGCCCGTCCAGTCACCGAATCGACGATGCGTCCGCGAACGGCGCCCTCCGCCCCCTGTTGCGCCTGGGCATGCGCCGGCAGCGAGACAGATACATACATGAGAGCGGCAAGCGGCAAGAATCGATTCAGCATTGGCTGGTTCCTCGAACGGTTGATCGTCGTCGGAAGCCAAGCTAACAATCGAGTCTGTCGCGAAACTTGCGGCCGGCGCGGAAGTTGCCAGCAAGAAAGAATTGCCTGGTGACATCGTCACCAGCGTGACGGTGTAGACAAGACGTCCGCGAGGCTGCCGCCAATATGTTTCTTTTGATCTTCAGACGGAGCAAACATCGCTCTGTGCGCTGACGGTCGCACCCTTTGCTCATTAAAACCTCTCCGCCGAGCGTCGCAGGGTGGCGCGGATTGCGCGATGCCAGCGAGACCAAACGGTCCCGTTTGGAGAATTGTTGTCCTCTATGGGAACTCTACCTCACTTTCGGCGTTCGGAAGTCTGCGAGCGTGGTGGCGTCAGTCATGGCTGCGATCACGGCCCAGCCATCGAGTCCGCCTCGAATCAAGGAGAGACCTCATGTTCATGAACATCCGTTCGTCAGCAGTCGCCACACCACCTCGGCGCTCCAAGGAAAGTTCGAGATCCAAACGTGGCACCGTCGTGCCGACTGCTTTGATGACGATCGTCGGCATTGCGTCCCTGCAAGCAACAACTGCAGTTCACGCGCAGGAAACTCCACCTCAGATCCGGTGGCACGAGTGCCGAGCTCTGCCGCCGGGGTCTCCGCCGCTCGAATGCGGCACGTTGGCTGTGCCACTGGACTACCGAGCGCCGCACGGTGAGACGATCGACATCGAGATATCCAGATTGAAGGCCACGCGTCCTGAGTTGCGTCGGGGTATTCTGCTTACAAATATTGGTGGACCGGGCGGTGCGGGCCTGGAACTGCCGCTCATTCTGGCATCGGGCCTGGCGCCGGCCGTGCTCGACCGCTATGACATCATCGGCATCGATCCTCGCTTTGTCGGCACCAGCACGCCGCTCACCTGCGGCCTGAGCGCGCAAGACGCTACCCAGACGACGCCGCCGCTGGAACAGCAGGGCGGCTTCGACGCCACTGCTGCGTTCATGAAGAAAGTCGCCGAGGCGTGCGAAGCATCCTCAAAACGCTTCCTGCCATTCGTCACAACAGCGAATACGGCTCGCGATCTGGATCGCATTCGCGCAGCGCTGGGCGAACAGAAAGCCTCATATCTCGCTTACTCTTACGGCACCGAGCTCGGCGCGGTGTATGCGTCGCTGTTCCCCGATCGCACCGATCGAATCGTGCTCGACAGCAACGTGAATCCGCGTTGGGTCTGGCGTGAACAGTTTCGATCCTGGGGAGCCGCTGCCGAAGTCCGCTTCGGCGACTTCGCCGAGTTCGCAGCCGCTCACGACGAAACATATCATCTCGGCAGCACACCCGCCGAGGTGCGCGAGATGTTCTTCGATCTCCTCGCGCAGTTGGAAGAGAATCCGCAGACGATCGGCGACGTGGTCCTGAATGGACCGATGTTTCGTGTGCAGACGCTGGCGGGGCTGTACTTCGACGGTAACTTTCCCGGGCTCGCCGAACTATGGCAACAGATCAATGAAGCGCCCGGCAACGTGACTGAGCTGACGCTCTCTCGCCCCGCCGCGGCACTGGCGGAAGTTCCCGTCGACAACGGGGCAGTGTCTGGCCTTGCGATACTTTGCGATGACGTCGCCTGGTCGCGCGATGTGCAACGCTATCGACGCGAATGGGAGTCCGACCGCCGCAAGCATCCAATGTTCGGCACGCTGGGCTCGAACATCTGGGCTTGCGCGTTCTGGCCAACGAACCCTATCGAAGCGCCAGTGACCATCCACGCGTCCGGTCCGCAAAACATCCTGCTGCTGCAGAACCTGCGAGATCCAGTGACGCCGCTCGAAGGCGGTTACGGTATGCGCGAGGCCTTGGGCGATCGAGCGCGACTGATCACGGTGGACCAGGGCGGACACACATCGTATGCGCTGTTCCCAGTGAATGCCTGCGTGAACGATGCTGCCAACGCCTACCTCGCGTACGGCACATTTCCTTCGACCGATCAGTTCTGCCCCGCTGAGACATCAAACACAGAGCTGCCGAGCCTTGCTGTGCGCGAACGCGCGGAGAAGCTGATGCGTGAGCGAATCATCAAATGAGAACAACATGGCCATCGCTCCAATGAATGTTGTCGGGCATGAATCCTGGCGTCGAGGACGTGGAACCTGCTGGTTTCACCGCGACACGGAAATCACAGGCGATGCATCAACGTTTGGATCTCGGGCGAAACTTGCCTTCACGGCGATCGTTGAGCCTTTCGATCATGTCGTGAAGCAATGTCGTGACTTCCGCCTGTGTGCCGACACGCATACCGGCGATCGTATTCGCCCCCTGCGAGATGACATAGCTATGCCACACACCCGCTGCACCACCCGGAGCAATCGCCCTCGAAATCGAATCGAGCTTGAACGGCAGCTCCACTGTGGTTTCCGTAGTGCGGAGCGCCTTTTTCATATCAGAGTGCCGCGAACCGGCGAGACTGCGGGTGCAGCCCGATGTCGCTGGATTTCCAGCACCTGTTCGAGATGCAACTCGGTCTGCGCAGCGATGATGCGCAGTAGTTTGTGCGTTGGTGACCGCGGCAACGTGAGCGCGTGCAGCTTCTCCCACAGGCGGATCCGATCCTCAGCACTGCTCAGCGGCGATGCCTGCAGGGCGATCTGCTCCTGTCGCTCCGCCATTCGCTCCTGCTGCTCGTGTTCGAGCTGGGCGCGCCGATCTGTTAGCGAGCCTGGATCAGCAACTGTATCGTGATAGGACCGTCGTTCGATCATGGACTACTCCTCTTCCACTCTGGACTACAGCGCGCAGATCACAATCCCGCACGGATCAGTAATGACACGTGCGGGAAAAAAGGATCGCTTACCAGCGACGCTGACTGCCGCCACCACCGCCGCGGGGCTTATCCTGCGCCTCGTTGACCTTCAGCGCCCGACCACCCATGTCCTGACCATTGAGGCTCTGAATGGCGCGCGCTGCATCGGCACGCGGCATCTCCACAAAGCCGAAGCCGCGGGGTTGACCCGTGTCGCGATCCGAGATCAAAGCGACCGATTCCACTGTGCCGTGCTGTGAGAACAGCGTGCGAACCCCTTGTTCGTCGGCTGAAAAGGGCAGATTGCCCACATAAATTTTGCTCATACGATGGATACACTCACATGAAATTACGCGACGAACTGAATGTCAGTGCGAACGCGTTCTGAACATGACAACTTCGATGGCAGCTGTCTTCGAATCCACGACACTGCGAATGCCGGAGCTTCCCCAGGTTCGAAACGATTCAGTTAGTTGAAATGGCCGGAAGAGCGCCGAACGGCGAATAGGCCAAGAGAAGATAAAGGAAAGTTGCGAGCCGGCGGCAACTGTACACGAGTTGCGGCAACTTTGTTCTGATATCTCGAATCGGATGCCGCGTGGGGATTTTCAAGCAACTGATTACTTGAATACCGCCATCTCGGAACGACCGGCACAACTGCGCGCGTCGCCAGCTGAGGAGCTACCGATCGGGCTCGACGGCGACGACGAACTGGCTGTTCACCAGGTCTTTACGCAGCTTCAACGCATTCCTATGCGCGTCCGAGTTCCAGAAGCTCAGTAGATCGTCCATGGAGCGATATTCTTGGATGATCAGTGTGCCGGTGAAGGGCCACGTGCCTTCCAGCACCTTGGGCTCGGAGGCTGCGATCGGCTTGAGGCCGGCCTTCATGGCCAGCGGAATCGCGATCTCCAGGAAAGGTTTGAGCTCGTTGGGATCTTTCACGTCCCAGGCAGCCACCAGGTACGCGTGCTTTTGTTCTGCATGGAATCCAACGAGCTGGCCTTTGCTGATGAGAGCCGCACCGGCCAGCGCACCGACAACAAAAGAAACAATCCATCCCAAGACCACTGGTGACTTCGTCATAAAGCTCAGCCCCACACGGCGCGGAGCACACGCAGCCAGTTGCCTCCCAAAATCTTCGTCACATCATCGGGCCGATACCCGCGCGCGAGTAAGTGGTGAGTTAGATTCGGCAGAGTTTTCGGAGTCTCGATGCCGGCGGGATAGTGATGCGGCGGTGGCGGATATGCAGGACCCCAAGCGCCGGATCGGATCGACTCGTTGTAAGACCGCATCGCATCTTCATCGCTGGCAACGCCCGCTTGTCCCCAGTAATAGTCGAGGCCGAGTCCGACGTAATCGATGCCGACGCGGCTGACGACAGCGTCGATGTGCGCAACCAAATGTTCCAACGACGGCTTTGTGGTCGCAGCGACCATGGCCGGGAAGCCGACGACGCCGATGATGCCTCCGCACCCAGCGATTGCATCGATGAGATCATTAGAGACATTGCGATTGCTGGCGTGGATCGTTGCAGGATTCGAATGGGATAGCACGACCGGTGCAGACGAGTGCTCGATGGCTTCCATTGAAGTGCGCAGCCCCGTGTGGCTGCAATCGACGACGACGCGAGCTTGATTCAAGCGCTCGATCAACTTGATGCCAAAGCGGCTGAGCCCGGCATCCGTTCTTTCCTCGCAGCCATCGCCGACTCGATTCCTGGTGTTGTAAGTCAGCTGCACGACGCCGACGCCGAGCGCTTTATAGAGGTCGATCAGATCGAGGTTGTCCTCGATCGGATCGGTGCCCTGGCAATGAAAGTAAATTCCCATGCGGCCGGTGCGTTTGACGAGTTCGATGTCCTTTGCTTCCCGCACGAGCAGCAGATCGTCACGCTCCCGCAACAGACGATGCCACTGCGCCAGGCGGTTCAGCGTCGTCCGAGCATTGTCGACGGTGGAAACGGTCGGAGCGATCGCCGTGGCACCGCCCTCTCGGTACCACTCGATGTATTGAGGATCGTGCATGACCAGCGGACAAACTGCGTCGATGACGATGCTGTGCCGGTGAATGTCGGCCGCGGCGTTCGGTGCCATATGTAACTCGCTACTTGAGCAGACCATTGGCGGCTGCAGCTGCGATGACCAAGCGGGAAGCCGCCAGATCCTCGATAGCCGTGCCGACGGACTTGAAGAAAGTAATCTCTTCCGAAGTCTCTCGCGCGCGCACTCTGCCGCTCACCAGGTCCGCGAGCTCTCCTTCGATGCGCGTGCGCTCGATCACGCCTCGCCGCATCGGATGCAGGATGTCGCCCGCTTCACTGAGCGCACCTTCGAACGTGTCGACAAAGATTCGGGCGCGCAGCACGACATCGTCGTCCACCTCGCGCTTCCCGGGTGAAAAGCTGCCGACGGCATCGACGAATGTTCCAGGGCGCAGCCACTTGCCGGCGACCAGCGGCAGCGTACTGCTGGTGGAGCAAGAGACAACGTCCGCACCAGCGACAGCCTCCTCGACGGAGCTCGATGTCGTGACCTGCGTTCTGGCTGGAATGAGCGTTTGCATCTCCGCAATCGTTGCAGCCGTGCGCTCGCTGCGACGTCCCCAAACATGAATTTTTTCGATCGGCCGAACAGCGCAATGTGCCGCAGCCATCATAGGTGCGAGTGCGCCGGTCCCGATGATCGCCAGCGTCGAGCTGTCGCGGCGGGAGAGATATTTCGACGCCAGCGCAGACGCTGCAGCAGTCCGCATTCGAGTAATGATGCTGCCGTCGAGAATCGCGGCGGGGGTGCCTGATTCCGAAAGCACCACGATCAACGCCTGTATCGTCGGCAGACCCTTGGATTGATTGTCGGGATAGACAGCGGACAACTTCACGGCGCCGCTGCCATTGGCTTCGAACGCCGGCATGATCAGAAACAATCGATCGTCGTTCGATCCGGGCACTTTGATGACCTGCCGCGGTGGAGCGAAATGTTGCTTGCGAAACGCCTGCTCCAGGCAATCGATGAGATCGGGGAAGGAAGCCAGCGCACGAATTTGTTCCGCCGTCAGCACCAGCATCATGCGTTCCTCGGGTTCGCCATGCGGAAGTCGGTGAGTATTACGCCGCGAAGCGCGTCAGTGCGACCGGCGCTGGATCCGTCGTCGGCGCATCGCCAGACACGATCTCGGTGATGAGTTGCGCCGATCCCGCCGCCAATGTCCAGCCGAGGTGCCCATGCCCCGTGTTGACGAACAAATTCGGGATGGGCGTGGCGCCGACGATCGGTACGCCATCAGCTGACATCGGCCGCAGACCGCACCAAAGACGTTTGCTCGCGGCCTCGACATATTCGTGAGGCAGCACTTCTCGTGCGAGCGTCATGAGGTTGCGGACGCGAGCTTCGGGAATCGAGTGATCGTAGCCGGCAAACTCCGCCGTTCCGGCGACTCGAATCGCGTTGCCAAACGGCACGACCACAGCGTGCATCTGATCGTCGATGATCGGAGTGCGAAGTGTGATTTCAGCTGCGACATTCGACAGCGTCAATGAGTAGCCCTTTACCGGCCGCACCGGCAAAGCGATGCCCACGTCGCGTAACAGCTCGGTGCTCAGGCTGCCTGCAGCGACGATGTATCGATCAGCAGTGAGGCGTTCGTTCTGAGTGCGAATTGCAGCAATGCCGCCTGCGCGCGTCTCCAGCGAGCCAGCCTGAGTGTTGAAACGAAACTCCACTCCGGCTGCAGTCGCGCGCTGCGCGAGCGACACGCAAAAGCGGTGCGCATCGCCATTCTCGTCCGCCTGATACAACATTCCGCCGGCCAGTTCGGCTTTGAGCGGTGCCAGTACCGGCTCCAGAGCCACTGTTTGTTCGGGCGTGAGCCGCTGGAATGTCAAACCTTCGGTCGCCCGCTTCTCCGCCAGCCGCTGAGCCTGCTCGAACGCAGCCGTGTCGCGAAAGATGCGCAGACTTCCCTGGGCTCCATGCCCATAGTCGAAGCCCGTTTGTTGCCGCAGAGTGGCCATCAGCTGGCGCGAATATAAAGCGAGCCGCAAATTTGTGAGCGCGTTCCTTTCGAACACGGTCGCGCGGGAATTCAACAGAAACTGCACGCCCCATTGCAGCAAGCCGGGCAGCGCGTTCACACGCAATTGCAGAGGAGCATCGGAGCGGAACAAAGAAGCCAGCAAGACGCGCCAGCATCCGGGAGCATTCCAGGGATCCGCCATGCTCGGCGTCAGCAAGCCGCCGTTTGCGAAGCTCGCGCCGGTGCCAACTCCTTCGGCCCGATCGAGCACCAGCACCTCGTGACCGCGCCGGTTGAGAAAGTACGCCGTCGTGACACCGACGATGCCGCCGCCGACGACGATCACTCTCATAGGTCCCTCCGCTCCCATTCCATTGGAGGTAAGACCGGCCAAGGTCACCAGCACAGCCCTCCTTTTGAACGCCTGGAACGCGCTTTCCAGGGTAAAGCGGCCGCACAACGCCGGTCTACTAAGAACAGGTGAGCTCGAAGCGACTGTGCAAGAGCCGAGTCGCGGCTGAACGCCAATGTACGGAGCTGAGTTTGGCGGCATTGTTCAAGCTGATGTTGTTGGCACTGATGATGCTCGGGGTCGCAACGCCGATCCGGGCACAAGTGCTGTCCGCACGTGTTCAGTTGCCGGCAAATGCTGAGATCGTCGAACGACGGGGCGTAATGATCCCTGCGCGCGACAACGTGCGCATCGCTGCCGACATTTATCAAGCAAACACACGCGAGCCGCTTCCGGCTCTGCTCATGATCACGCCGTATGGTCGAAGTGTGCCGTTCCTTCGTGAGAAGGCGCGTGCATATGCTCGGCGCGGCTATATCGTCATGCTGGCCGACGCTCGCGGACGCTTCGATTCCGAAGGCGAGTGGGATCCGTTCAGTCCCAAGCACAAGCTCGATGGTGCCGACCTGGTGGAATGGCTGGCCCAGCAGCCCGGATCGAATGGCAACGTCGGCATGTGGGGCGACTCGTATTCGGGATGGATGCAGTGGTGGACAGCCAGCCTCTCGACGCCGAATCTGGACGCGATCGCGCCGATTTCCGCCCCTGGCGACCAATTCGAAAGCGGCCCTTATCAGCAGGGTGCGCTCACGGGCGGCTGGATGCCGGACTGGGCTGCGCTCATGGCGGGGCGAGTGAACCAAAGCATCGACGATGGGCCCTACGGCGGCTGGCAAAAGCGACGCTTCGAAGATCTCAAGCGCACGCCCTATCGCGACATGATGTCAATTCGCGGCGTGGAGAACGCGAGTTGGTATCACAAGTGGTACACCTACAATCTCTCCAGCGATGACTACTGGCAGCAGATTGCATATCAAGACCGACGGCATTATTCGAAAGTAGCTGCGGCGGCGCTCAACGTGACCGGATGGTTCGACGTGAGCCACGCCGGCGCGCCGATGAACTACATGAACATGAAGAAGTTCGGCGCAACCGAACGTGCACGCCGCCCGTTTCTAATCATCGGTCCATGGACACACAGCAGTAACAGCCGCACTGCCGCCGGAATCGACTACGGCGAGCAGGCCGCGCTCGATCTCGATGAACTGCAGATGCGCTGGTTCGACCATCATCTGAAGGGCATCGACAACGGCATCGAGACCGAGCCTCCGGTGCGCCTGTTCGTCATGGGAAGAAACAGCTGGCGAACTGCCGCAGACTGGCCGCTGCCCGAAACTCGCTACGTCAAATACTTTTTCACCTCGGCAGGTCGCGCCAACTCGCTCAAAGGCGATGGTGTCCTGACCACGCAGCCGCCGCGCTCGGCAGGATCGGACAGGTATGTTTACGATCCTCAGCATCCGACCCTGGATCCGTCGGTGAGCTACGCCAATCACAATGGCAGCCTGGACGGCGCGGTCGACACGCGAATTGCGGCGATCAATGACGACGTGCTCGTCTATCAAACGCCGCCGCTCGAGTCGGAAGTCGAAGTCATCGGCCCGATTGAAGCGACTCTGTATGCGAGCACATCCGCAGCCGATACCGACTGGATGGTGCGACTCGTCGATGTTCATCCCGATGGCCGCGCGCTACTGCTGGCGGATGGCGTCCTTCGTGCGAGAAACAGGGATCCGCAGCATCACGGTCGCTTCGAAGGCTCGTCGCTCAGCACCGTCCAACCGGGAAAAACGTACGAGTACACCATCCGCTTCTGGCGAGGCACGGCCAACTTGTTTGCTCGCGGTCATCGCATTCGCGTAGAAATATCGTCGAGTTGGTTCCCGTTCTTTTTGCCCAATCTGAATACCGGCGCCGACAATGTCGCAAGCGTGCCGTCCTCCAAGGCGGTGGTCGCGCAACAGGAAATATTCCATGGACCAGGTCAATTCTCTTGCATCGTACTACCGGTGGTGCCGGCCAGCTCGACCGACTTTGATGAGCAGTCCTGACGCCGAGCATGGGGCACGCCGCTCATGAAAAGTAACGGCCGTTACTTGATTCTGACGTTACTCTTTCTGGGTTACTTTCTGTGCTACATGGACCGCATGGTCATTGCGACCGCGCTGCCGTTCATGGCGAAGGATCTGCAGCTCTCGCCGATGGCGATGGGCGGCGTGCTGAGCGCGTTCTTCGTAGGCTACGCGCTGATGCAGATACCGGGCGGACTGCTGGCGGATAGATTCGGCCCCAGGCGCGCGATCACTCTATCTATCATCGGCTGGTCGATCTTCACGCTGCTCACTGGCGCGGCGAGTTCGCTCGCAACACTCATCGCGGTACGTATTCTGTTTGGAATGGCCGAAGGCCCCTATCCATCATCTGCATCCAAGGCAGTGGCGATTTGGTTTCCGCAGGAGCAGGTGGGACGCGCCAACGGCATTCAGCTGGCCTCCGTCAACATAGGCGCGGCTGTCGCGCCGCTGCTGGTGGCGCCATGGGTTCTCGTGTGGGGCTGGAGGTCGGTTTTCCATTTCCTGATCGTGCCGGGCCTGCTGCTCGCGGCAGCGATGTGGTGGATCCTCAAAGATCGAACATCCGAATCTCCGCGTGCTGCGTCCGAGCCGAAAGCCAATGCGTCGAAACTCACACTCACGGAGAGTCTGAAGGTTCCAGCGTTGGTGTCCTCAGCCGTCGCGCTCTTCTTCGGCAACATGGCGGGCTGGGGCTTGATGAATTGGCTCCCCACCTACTTGCTGCAAGCACGCGGTTTTCACCTGGTGAAAACCGGGGTTTATGCGTCATTGCCATTTCTGGCAGGGGCAGTCGGATACTACGTGGGCGGCCTGTTGGCCGATAAACATTTCAAACATAACCGCCACGTTCCCATCGCGATCGGATTTGCCATCAGCAGCGGCATGACGCTGGTCGCCGCGATGGCGCCGACGGGAGAGCTGGCGGTGGCGGCGCTGATCATCGTGTTTCTGTGCTTCTTCGTGTCTCTATCCGGGCTCTTTACGATGCCGCTCGTGCTGGTTCGTCCCGAGCAGGTGGGCGGAGCCTTTGGCATCGTCAACACCGTCGGGCAAGTAGCAGCGTTTCTGTCGCCGCTCGCAATCGGATACATCCTCGATGTATCGAATAAAGATTTCGCCAACGTGTTCTATTTTCTGGTCGGCTTGTTCTTGATCGCTGCCTGCGCTGCCTTGCGCGTCAGGTCTCCTGCACGGACTGGGCTCATCGAGTCACGCAGCTACGGAAAGTGACGCGGGTTTGACCATCGGATCGGCCGCGAAGGCAGCGGCAAACTGCCGAACGGCCTCGCACAAGCTCGATATTGTGGCAGGCGTGAACACGTTTTCCTGGTGGATGACGCCGATCACGATTCCATCGCCGATGTTCTCTCCTTCGGAGAGGACGCGGAAGTTCAGCTGAGGCAGCGGCCCCATCAACTCACCCTGCGTTTGATAGAGAAACAGCGGCGCAATCTGAGCTCCGGCTGCACCATCTCCGCCCGGCCGAACTTGTCTCTGCCCGAATGCAGTGGGAACCCAGTTGTAGGTCGTGGGAATCAAACCTGCGAGCGGCAACGAACTGTCGCACAAGCGCCCATAGTCCTGATGCACAAGGGCTGTCGCATTCTCGACGTGGATCGATTTGATCGTCTCGAGGAGCGGCTCGTCCGCCCGCGCCGAGAAGCACAATGGCAACAGGCTCAGGATCGCTCCCACTGCATAGGTCAGCTCGGGATGGCCATGCCGCCCGTGATTGACCATGCCCACCGTCCAACGAGTTTGTCCGCACCAGCGGCTCAAGGTGGAAACAATCAACCCGAGCATGACCAACGGCAGCGTCATTCCCGTGCTCGCTGCAGTTATTTTGAGCCGGTCGCTCAACTGCCTGCCGAGAGGAAATTCGGTCATGCGCCAACGTAACGGCGCGCGCTCCGGCGCTTCGCCATCGTAGACGAACTCGGTTCTGCGCATGTTTGCTACGCACTCGCGCCAGTAAGGCTCGTGCAGTTCTCGCCACTGCTCCAAGCCCTCCAGCTGCCACATCGCGTAGTCGCCATAGTGGATGGGGGATGCGGAAGGTTGCGGCAGCACGCCCTCTTTCTCTGCATGTCGATACAAGCTCGTCAGCTCGCTGCTGACGATGCCGGAAGAGACGCCGTCGGTGACCAGGTGGTCGATGCCCAGCAGCAGCTGATGTTCCGTATCCGAGATCCTCAGCAACCTGGCAGCAAGCAGCGAGCCGGCGAGATAGTCGACCTTCTGATACAAAAAGTCCGAGGCGAGTTGCGCTGCCGAAGCACGGCCATTGCATCCCGATGCATCGACGAGCTCGATGTCTCCGTCCCAACACGGGGCCACTGCTTGCATCGGAGTGTCTCCGACTAGAACGATCCGAGTGCGCAGTGCTTCGTGTCTGCGAGTGACCGCATCGAGGCACGCCCGCAGCAGCGGCAGGTTCAGCTCGCCATCGATGCGCAGCGCCGACTCCTGCCCGTCGGCGGCACCCAGACCAATTCATATCCGATGGCCCGATCAAAGACCCAGATCACAAAGAGGTGCGAGAACCCCTCGATATCCTGCAGTCCCGCCTCGTATTCCGGCAGCAGGTCGAGAACGCCTTCC
>CAMLEO010000076.1 GCA_946478975.1 uncultured Steroidobacter sp. | reverse complement strand
TCAGGTACACGACCGGATTGAACAGCGTGATCTTCTGCCACAGCGGCGGCAGCATGCTGATGGAATAAAAGCTGCCGCCCAGGAACGCGAGCGGAGTCACGACCATGATGGGAATGATCTGCAGCTTCTCCCAGCCGCTGGCCCAGATGCCGATGATGAAGCCGAACAGGCTGAACGTGAGCGAGGTCAGGATCAGGAACGACACCATCCACACCGGATGCATGATGCTGAAAGGCACGAACAGCCGCGCCGTCGCGAGGATCACCAGGCCGAGCATCATCGACTTCGTGGCCGCCGCACCGACGTAGCCGATCACGATTTCCATCGGCGAGATCGGCGCCGACAGCACTTCATAAATCGTCCCCGAATAGCGCGGCATGTAGATGCCGAAAGATGCGTTGGAAATGCTTTCGGTCAGCACCGACAGCATGATCAGGCCGGGCACGATGAACGCGCCGTAGCTCACGCCTTCGATCTGCGCCATGCGCGAGCCGATGGCGGCGCCGAACACGACGAAATACAGCGACGTGGAAATGACCGGCGACAGCAGGCTCTGCACCAGGGTGCGAAACCAGCGGGCCAGCTCGAAGTAATAAATCGCGCGAACGCCGTAGGTGTTCATCGTTGGTGCACCAGGCTGACGAAGATTTCTTCCAGCGAGCTTTCGCTGGTGTGCAGGTCTTTGAAGTCGATGCCTTGCTCGTTCAATTGCCGCAGCAGGCTGGCGATGCCGGTCGCGTCCGCCTGCGTGTCGAACGTATATGTGAGCTGCATGCCGTCGGCCGACAGCTCCAGCTGACGATGCGCCAGCGGCGCCGGGATCTGCTGCAGCGGAGTCTGGAGATACAACGTCAGTTGTTTGCGGCCGAGCTTGCGCATCAGCACTTTCTTGTCCTCGACCAGGATGATCTCGCCTTTGCTGATGACGCCGATGCGGTCGGCCATCTCTTCGGCTTCTTCGATGTAATGGGTGGTGAGAATGATCGTGACGCCGCTCTCGCGCAGGGCGCGCACCATCTCCCACATATCACGACGCAATTCCACGTCGACGCCCGCCGTCGGTTCGTCGAGAAACAGGATCTGCGGCTCGTGCGCCAGCGCCTTCGCAATCATCACGCGGCGTTTCATACCGCCCGACAGCGACAGGATCATGCTGTCCTTCTTGTCCCACAGCGACAGATCCTTGAGCACTTTTTCGAGGTGCGCGGGATTGGGCGGTTTGCCGAACAGGCCGCGGCTGAAATTCACCGTCGCCCACACGCTTTCGAAGGCGTCGCTGGTCAGCTCCTGCGGCACCAGCCCGATTTTTGCGCGCGCCGCGCGATAGTCGCGTCGGATGTCGTGCCCGTCGGCTGTGACGCTGCCGGACGTGGCGTTGACGATGCCGCAGATGATGCTGATCAGTGTGGTCTTGCCGGCGCCGTTGGGCCCGAGCAGCGCGAAGATTTCACCGCGGCGGATGTCCAGATCCACGCCCTTCAGGGCCTGGAAGCCGGAGGCGTAGGTTTTCACCAGGTTGTTGACGGAGATGATCGGTTGCACACGGGCTCCAATTTCTTCTGACCCGAAGTCGCCGCAGGGAAGGCCGGGCGCATTATAGAGAGATCGGTGCGTCGGTCGGCGCATCGCGCAATTTCCGCCGCGTCATGAATCCATAAAAGTTCCTGCGTAACGCCCGCAAGGTTCAATTCCCGGCCGGCGCCGGTCCTCAAAGCAACTTTCCAAAGGAGGTGGCGGTGAGCGAGCAAGTGCTGCAGTCCTTGTGGAGACAGCACGCCAGCTGGGCCCGCACGGCGACGAAGCTGCGAGCGCGCCGGGCGTGGTGGCGCACGGTGGTGCTGGTGCTGATCTTCGGTGGCGTCGGTCTGCAGACGCTGGCGGTGGCGCTGGAGAGCACGGCCAGGCGCTGCGTCGGCGCGTGCGGCGTGTTCGCATTGCTTGCGGTCGCAGTGCTGAGTCGAAAATTCCTGCGGCCGGACGAAGCGCGCAAATGGCAGCGCTCGCGCTGCGTGTCGGAAGGCATCAAGTCGGAAATTTATGCGTATCGCGCCGGCGCCGCTCCTTACGTCGGCGAGCAGGCCTTGGAACAATTGCGCACCAAGGTCGGCAACATCGTCGACTGGGCGCGGGACATGGCAGGCGAAGTGGATGTCAGCCCGATGTCGCAGCCGCTGCCGCCGCCGTTGAATGACGAGTTGTATTTGCACCGTCGCGTCGATCGCCAGATCGAGCGGTACTACGAATACGCTACAGACAGCAGCCGACGCGCGCTGTTGTTTCATTGGATCCAGATCGTGCTGGTCGTCATCACTGCGGCTCTGGGCGCGGCGGCGACGATATTTTCAGCTCGCGAAGCCGTGCTTGGGGCGTGGATCGCTGTGCTCACCACGATGGTCGGCGGCGTCGCGGCCTACGCGGCGGGCAGTCGCTATGAATTACGTGCAACCACCGCGCTCGCCGCTGTCCATGAATTGCAGGACCTGGTCGATGGCTGGCGCGCGTCGGGCAAGAGTGCGCCGTCGCCGGAATGGTCCGAATTCGTACGCGCGTGTGAAGAAGTGATTTCTGCCGACAGCCGCAGCTGGATGGCGAAGGTCGACCAGGGCCGTTTTGTCTGAAGCGGCTACGCAGGTTTGCGTTTCGCCAGCACCCACACGCCGGACACCACCAGCGCGGTGCCGGCCGCGATCCAGGCGTTGAACGGCTCCCCCAGGATCAGCACGCTCAACAGAATGGTCGACATCGGGCCGATCATTCCCACCTGCGCCGTGATGCCGGCGCCGATCCGCTCCAGCGCCAGCATGGTCATCAACACGGGAACGAACGTGCACAACGTTGCGTTGAGTGCCGATAACCACAGCACTTGCGCAGGCACCGCCAGCGCGGACACAGGTTTCAATATAAAGAACTGACCGATGCACAGCACGGCCGCGATCGAGGTGGACCAGCCGGTGATTCGCAACGCGCCGAGCCGACGCACCAGCTCGGCACTGAAAACCAGGTAGATCGCATAACTCACGGCGCTGCCGAACACCAGCGCGGTGCCGAGTGCCACGTCCGGTCCGGACTGCAGATCGTGACCGAACACCAGCAGCATGCCGATGTAACTTACGCCGAGCGCGAGCCACTGGCGCGCCGAGACTTTGTTCTTGAACAGCAGCATGCCGGCGAGCAGCACGATGGTGGGATTCAAATACAGGATCAGCCGCTCCAGGCTGGCGCTGATGTATTGCAGGCCGACGAAATCCAGCGTGCTCGCGAGGTAATAACCACAACATCCCAACCCGGTCAGCGCCAGCCAGTCGCGGCCGGTGAGCGGCGGCTTGCCGCGTCCGGACCACCATGCCAGCGCGACGAACAGCGGCATCGCGAACACCATGCGATACATCACCGTGGTAATGCCATCGACGCCGTAGCGATAGCAGAGCTTGGCGATGATGGCTTTACAGGAGAATGCGATCGCCCCGCCGACGGCGAGCGACAGGCCCGACAGCAGCTCGCGTGGCTCTTTGCTTGCGCTCGGTCGGGCGCTGGGTTGGGCATTCATGGGCGGGGAGTACAATGGCACACAGCTTACGATCGAGCCCGTGACATTTTGCGATGGAGCCATGCCATGAACACACAACCAACGGCGGCTGTGGACGAGCTCGGCGCGCCATTTACTAACAAACCGATCGCGTTGATCGGGGCGCCCACCGATGTGGGTGCGAGCGATCGGGGCGCGTCGATGGGGCCGGAAGCTTTGCGCGTGGCGCAGCTGGGCGAAGCTTTGATGGGTCGCGGGCTGCAGGTCATCGATCGCGGCAATCTCAGCGGCGGCCCGCACAATCCGTGGCAGGAGCCGGTCAGCGGCTATCGCCACTTGCCCGAAGTCACAGCGTGGAATCAGCTCGTGCATGACGCCGTGTACTCGGCGTTGAAACAGGATCAGCTGCCGATTCTGCTCGGCGGCGATCATTGCCTCGGCATCGGCTCGATCAGCGCCGTCGCGCGTCATTGTCGCGAGCGTGGCAAGAAGCTGCGCGTGTTCTGGCTGGATGCACACGCCGATTTCAACACCAGCGAGCTTTCACCCAGCGGCAACATTCATGGCATGCCGGTGGCGTGCCTGTGCGCCTTCGGCCCGCCGCAGCTCATCGACATGAGCGGCCATCGGCCCGCCATTCAGCCCGACTGGATCCGGCAGATCGGCATTCGCAGCGTCGATCCGCTGGAGAAACGTTTCGTGCACGAGCAGGGACTGGAAGTGTTTGACATGCGCTACATCGACGAGCACGGCATGCGCCAGACGATGGAACAGGCGCTGCTCGGCCTGGATGCCGACACGCACCTGCATGTGAGCTTCGATGTCGATTTCCTGGATCCGGAGATCGCGCCCGGCGTCGCCACCACCATTCCCGGCGGGCCCTCGTACCGCGAGGCGCAGTTGTGCATGGAAATGATCGCCGACACCGGCCGCATGGCATCGCTCGATGTGATGGAACTGAATCCGGCACTGGACGTTCGCAACAAGACCGCGCTGCTGGCGGTGGACCTGATCGAATCGCTGTTCGGCAAAAGCACACTGATGCGCCGCGCGGCGCCCTGATGGAGCTGTCATGAAATTCGCATCCTGGCCAGCTTGCCTGCTGACGATGTGCGTCGGCGGCGCTGCGGCCGCGGCCGAACCGGCCGGCACCTTGCTGGTGCTCAACAAATCCGACAACACCGTGTCGATGGTGGATTTGCAAACAAAAGACATTCGCGCGACGCTGCCTACCGGCGATGCTCCGCACGAAGTCGCCGTCTCGCCGGATGGCAGGACGGCTGTTGTTTCCAATTACGGCGACAACGAACATCCGGGCAACACGCTCACAGTCATCGATGTGCCCGGCAAGAAAGTCGCACGCACGATCGAGCTCGGCAATTACAGCCGGCCGCATGGCGTCGCGTGGCTGCAAGGAGATGACGTTGCAGTCACTGTGGAAGCGAGCAAAGCGCTGCTGGTCGTGAGCGCAACCGAAGGCACCGTCAAGCATGCGATTGCGACCGATCAGGTCGGCTCGCACATGGTTGCGATCAGCCCGAAACATCGTCGTGCCTTCACTGCAAACATCGGCTCGGGCTCGACCACGGTGGTCGATCTCAGTGCCAACAAACGCATCACCGACGTGGCGACCGGCAAGGGTGCCGAAGGCATCGCCGTCGCGCCGGATGGCAGCGAAGTATGGGTGACCAATCGGGAAGCGAACACGGTGTCGATCGTCGATCCCGCGACACTCAAGATCACCGCGACGCTTACGCCGGGCGAGATTCCGATTCGTGTGAAATTTACTCCCGACGGCACCCGCGCGCTGATTTCAAACGCGCGCTCCGGTGACGTTGCGGTGTTCGATACTGTCACCAAGAAACTCGTCGGCCGCGTGCCGATGCAAGCCGCTGGAGAAAAACTGCCGCGCAACGACTCGCGACCGATGACAGCACAGTTCGGCGACGGCCCGGTGCCAGTCGGCATTCTGACGCCCGAGTCGCTGTCGGTGGCGTTCGTCGCCAACACCAACGCCGATACCGTCACGGTCATCGACTTGGATACGTTGAAGATCGTCGCCCGTCTCAAGGCCGGTCACGAGCCGGATGGGCTCGGTTATTCGATGCTCACGCTGCCGGCCACTTAACTCGGGCTGCTCGTCAACGCCGCGCGCACGGCGGCGTTGATGCTCGCATGAGAGTGATTTCATTCCTGCTGCTGACGCTGGCGCTGCTGACCGGCGACGCGGCGTTCGCCAAAACGATCGAGGATGTCGCCTACGGCTCCGATCCCGCGCAGCGAATGGATGTCTATGTGCCGGGCGGCGTCACCAACGCGCCAGTGATTTTCATGGTGCACGGAGGAGGCTGGCGTCGTGGGGACAAAGGAATGTCAGGCGTCGTGAAGAACAAAGTCGCGCGCTGGCAGCCTCGCGGTTTCGTCATCGTCTCCGCCAACTACCGCATGATTCCGGACGCCGATCCGCTCGCTCAAGCGGATGACCTGGCTCACGCGCTGGCCTATGCGCAGCGCGAGGCTCCGAGCTGGGGCGGCGATCCGCAGAAGTTTATTTTGATGGGCCATTCCGCGGGCGCGCATCTGGTGAGCCTGTTGAATGCCCGACCCGAGCGCGCAATCGAGCTCGGCGCCCGACCCTGGCTCGGCACGGTATCGCTCGACAGCGCGGGATATGACATGGTGAAAATCATGGAGTCGCGTCATCCGCGGCTCTATGACAAAGCGTTCGGCACCGACGAGCAATTTTGGCGCGACGCTTCGCCGATCCTGGTCGTCAGCAAAGATTCGAAGCCGCTGCTCGCGGTGTGCTCGACCAAGCGCCCGGACAAGCCGTGCGTGCAAGCTCATAACTATGCGGCGAAAGCAACTTCGTTGCTGGCTCGCGTGCAGGTGTTGGAACAGCCGCTCTCTCACGGCGATATCAATGGCGAGCTCGGCAAGCCGGGCGCATACACAGATGCGGTCGAGCAGTTCATGGCGACGCTCGATCCGCGCGTTAACCAGTTGCTCTCTGATCGTTAGTTCAGCCGAACAACACCGGCCGGATCAGCTGCTCGTCGTCATACTTCAGCGAATTGATCCGAGGGCTCACTGCGTGCGCGACCATTCGTTCCTGCGGATACGTACGCAATAGCACTCGGGCGCGAGCCGTCGAGCCGTGCAGCCATGGCTCATATTCATCGGGATGCAAGATTGCGGGCATATACGCAGACGTGTTGTTTACATCTGCGAGCAGCGGATTCGGCGGCACCATGACGATGGCGCAGCTTTCGATCACGTCGTCTTCCTCTTTATCGACGCTGCGGTCCCAAATGCCCGCCACGCCGAACACGGAACGATTCACGAGTCGTGCGAAGTACGGCTGCAAATAATGCTGAGGCGTGAGCTGCCAGCCGTAGAAGCCAGACAGCGGCAGAATGCAGCGCTGGCTCCGCCACCACGCGCCGCTGAAGGCCTTATCGCGATCGAGGTCGTCGGCCGACGCATGCGTCGTGCACGCCTTGCGCGGGTCGCCTTCCGCCCAATCGGGAATCAAGCCCCAGCGCATCATCACGCCTTCGGTCTCGCCCTGGTGCAGGCGGATCACGGGGACGTTGTTGCGGGTGGAAACATTGAAGCTGGGCGCGAACCGCCACCACGCATGCAGCAGCGGGAACTCGCGTTCCACTGCTGCCTGGTTCGCAATGACGAAACGTTCGCACACGGCTCAGCCCGGCAGTTTGATCTCGACGATCTCGGCGCGCACCGAGTCGTCGGCGATATATAACTTTGCGACCGCAATCGGCAGGCGAAAGCGCCGCGGGCCGGCACTGCCGGGATTGATGAACAACACGCCGTCGTGCTCTTCGATGCCCGGCTTGTGCGAATGGCCGCTGATCACGACGGCGACGCCGGCGGCCTTCGGGCTCAAATCGATCTGCGACAGATCGTGCAGAACATGAATGATGTGGCCGCGCACCTCGAACAGCAGCGTATCCGGCAGCTCTTCCGCCCACGGCGCCTTGTCGTTATTGCCGCGAACTGCAGCCACCGGTGCGATCGTTTCGAGCTTCTCCAGCACGTTCGGCGAGCCGATGTCGCCGGCGTGCACGATGCGCTCGGCGCCGATGAACGGCGCCAGGGCTTCGGGCCGGAGCAGACCGTGCGTGTCGGAGATGATGCCGAGCACGGTGACGTCTTCAGGAATCGCCGGTCGATCGATGAACATATTCAGCAACAGATCGGGTGATTACGACCAGCCACTGTAAACGCGTCACCGTTCGCAGGGCTAGCTGCGAACTTAACCAGCTCCGTTATCGTTAAACGAACGTCAGATTCTTGGGCACACGAACCACGATGGTGCCGGCGATCTTGTCGTGCCAGGTCTGGCGGTTGCTGTCGAACGCCATCCAGAAAAATCCCAGGCCGGCGGGCACCAGCGATAGGAAACAACCGAGAGCGCGCACGATGGCTGTTTCCCACTCGATGTCACGTGCATCCGTACGTACCACACGCAGGTTGAAAATAATTCCGCCGACGGTGGTGCCTTTGAGCTTCCACATCAGTGCGCCGTATCCAGCGAGCGCGACCAGCATGAGATGTCCGGTCGGCTCCATCCATTCGACCAGCACCGCAATCAGCAGCGCGTCGATGAACAGCGCGCCCATGCGAATCCAGAAGCCGGCGCGAGGCATGGTGGTGAATTCCAGATTGCTCGGATTCACCGGCGGCGCTTGCGGCGGCGGCGGAGGCGGAGTCGGCGGAACCGGAGGAACAGGCGGAACTGCGCTCTCTTCGAGCGGAGCTGCTGTCGCAGCTGCCGGTGCAGGAGCGGCCACGTTCGTCGGCCTCACCGCCAGGATCAGCGTGTACGCCACTGCGCCCAGGCCGATGAAGCTCAGCACGTTGTAAGCGATAAACCCGAGCACCGGCACCGTGTAGATCAACATCACGATCAATCCGCCGATGAGCACTGCGAATGCCACGTGACCCAACGGCGCGATGCCGGTGAATCGCGTCACGCGCCGGCCCAGTGCCCCAAGCATGACGGCCTTGCCGAACACCGCCGCACAAAACAAAGCGAGGCCGAAGAAAGGAATGAGCGCGATGCCGATGATGGTGATTGCCAGCAGCACGATCATCACCGGCGAGAGCAGCACCGAAAGGATCGCGGCGAGCACGGTTTGCGCCGGCCGCGCCTCGAGTGTTTCAACACAACGCTGCACGCTGGCGTCGAACAGCAGCGCGATCACGACATACAGCCCCAGGAAGCCGAACGCCAGCCACCATGCCCAGCGCACATCGGAATCGAACGCGAGCGGCCGGCCGTACAGCAGACATTCCTTGAACCAGGCACGCACGCCTTCGGCCCTGCCGAAATGTTTACCGAACGCGATCTGTTGTTGCGTGCCCGTGACCATCGAGCCCGGATCGCGAGTGATCGTGCCGCCGACCGACACCACGTCGCCGTTCACTCGCGCATTCGGCCCGAGCTCGACGTCGCCCATGACGGCGATGACTTCTTCGCCGACTTTGCCGTCGACGTAGGTGTTGCCCAACAGCGCAACGACGGCTTCGCCCACCGATCCGGTGGCTCGCGCGTTGCCGCCAAT
This sequence comes from uncultured Steroidobacter sp., assembly GCA_946478975.1. Next base: position 16,580 of record CAMLEO010000076.1, on the reverse strand, counting down.
TGCGACCACCGCTTCGTACACATCGCCGGCAGCTTCTGAGGAGCCAAAGATAGAGATCACACCCGCGGCCGATTCGCCCGCGGGAAGTTTGGAATCGTCACCGATGTTCAGCACGACGTTGTTACGATTGCTGTCGTTATGTTCGGGCGAGCGTTCCACCTCGATTTCCGGCGGTTCCGCTGGCGCCGCGGCCGGCTCAGGTGCTGAGGGAGGAGCAGGTTGCTGCGCGTACGCGCCGATGTGCGCCAGGCCGCCGATGGCCAGCATCGCAATCAACAACAACGAACGAAGCGAGTGATTCATACGATTTCCGTCTGCATCAGCGTGATGCATACAAAGTTCGATACGCGGCGGCGCTGACGCCGAACAACATCAGATACAAAACGCCGAGCACAGTGACGCCGCCATACAACCACCACGAAGGCAGGCTGCGCAGGACCGCGCCGATCGTCACGAACAGCGCACGAATCCACGTCAGCTCCGCGAAGAGCGCCATGCCGCGCGCCGTCGGATCGATGGGGCCGATCACGTCTGCGGCAGCATCCAATGCCAGTTTCACCAGCACCGCCGAAGCCACGAGGAACAGCACGCGTGCCGCTATCGGCCAATGCGCAAAGCTGCTGCGCCACCACGGCGTCGCTGCGCGCTGCGCGATCGCCGCCATGACTTTGTTTTCCAGATCGCCCGGCGCCCGCTGCAACGGCTGATCGCGCAGCGCCTGGTGGACGAAACGTTCGAGCTGTTCGGGAGTGAGTTTCATGGGCCGCCTCAGAAACAATCCGCCGTGAGGCCGCGGGCGGCGAGTGCTTTCGCCAGCGTCGCGCGGGCACGCAGAATGTCGATCTTCACTTTCGCGAGCGAAATCCCGAGCTCGCGCGCGATCTCCTCATAAGGCATCTCTTCGAAGTGATACAGGACCAGCGGCAGCCGGCGATGAGCGGGCAGCTGCTGCAGGATCTCGGCGACGATGGCTCGTCGCGCCTCGGCATCCATATCGACGACATCGGAGTCGGGCTGCGGGAACTCGACCTCGCCGTCTTCGTCGTCGTCGCCACGCATTTCGGTGAAGAAGCGCCAGCGGCGGCGGTAACGAGTCGCGTGATTCAGCGCCAGGTTGCGTGCGACCGTTTTCAGCCAGCCGCCGGCCGCCGGGCTGGTCCGCAACTGGTCAAAATTTTCATAGGCTTTCAAAAACACCTGCTGCGCGATGTCCTCAGCCGGCCCGTCCCGGCCGGTGATGCGGACCGCGGTGGTGAAGACCATGTCTTGATAAGCACGCATAAAGCCTGCGAATTCATCCTGGCGCGGGGTGTCCGTCGGTTGCCTTGCCACGGTGGTTGTGTGTCGTTTAGCCCAAGAACACCGGATCGCCCGAGAAGTTACGCCGGGCAGACAGCCCCTTCAGGGTCGCGCTTATGTTCAACGCGACCAGGATTGCTAGACTCCGTCCCGAGCTTCAGGGCAATGGCGCCCGTTCATGCACCCGGGTCCTTGCCTGCGGCTTTCGAGGGGACTGATTTTACTGATGACAGCGACGACGCTACCGACACAAAAAATTCTGCTTCCGGTGCTGGCCCTCGCGGGCCTGGTGGGCATCAGCGCCTGCGCCGTTCCGACCGTGAGCGAGCCCGAAACGGTCGCGATCCGCGCCAGCTCCCTCAATCCTGCCTATTCCTCCGTCAACGCCCAGGTGCTGAGCGATGCCGGCAAGGTCGATTACAGCTTCTCGGCCACGCTCAAACCCGGCGAGCCGCAGGTGGACACTCTCACGCGCTTGCAGTCTTCGTACACCCAGAACCTGGGGGACGAGAGCCTGCGCGTCGGCGATTCGGTGAGCAGCGTCGGCATGTGGGGCACGAGCGTCCGCTATGGCGGCATGCAGTTCGGCACCAGCAGCCACACGCGCGATGACGTGATCGACTCCGGCCAGCTCGCCGCTTCCGGCATGGCTGTGCTGCCGACTGTCGCCGATGCATTGTTTGCGTCCGCGGGCCAGGCGGGCACCAGCCTCAGTCAGCGCAATTTGTCCGTGGATCGTTCGTTGCCCTCCGGCGGGGAAGGTTGGAACCTCGCGGTGAAGGATGCGCTCGGTCACTCGCAATCGATTGCCGGGCCGATGATCGCGGGCACGCGCCTGGTGCAGGAAGGCTGCGCGGATTTCTCGGTGGGCTTCGGCAAAGTGCGCGAAGACTACGCGCTCACCAGCAATGAATACGGGCCGATGTTTGCTAACACGACGGTCGCGTGCAGCGCGCCGCTGGGCTTTACGATCGAAGGCCATGGCGAATACCTCGCCGATCAAGTCGCCGCGCTCGGCTTTGGCATCGCTCGACGCATCGGTCCGCTCGGCACGGCATCGGTCGCCTTTGCCCAAAGCAACGCGGAGAACGGCACCACCGGCTGGATGTCCAAAGTCGGCTTCGATCACAACAACTCGATGTTCAACGTGATGCTGCGCTCTCGCTTTCAGAGCCGCGAGTTTCGTGACATCGGCAGCGTCGCGCTCAGCGATCCCATCATGCAACGGGATCTCGCCAGTGTCGGCGTCAACATGACGGAACGAGCGAGCCTGTCAGTGGCGTACGCGACTCAAACGACTTGGGCGCGTGAACGCACCAACTTGATCGCGATTCAACAGAGCATGGGTGTGGGCCGCGGCACGATGTCCATGAGCGCGGGCCATTCGCTCGAAGATAACTTCGGCTCGTCGCTGTTTATTTCTTATAAGCGCCCGTTCGGTGCCAGCCGCCCGACACGCCCCACGATCGACGAGTTCGACTTGCAGCTGCCGCCCAGCCGCGCCGTCATGGATTGACGGGCCCGGCCTCGCGACGCATTTCGATGTGGGGAATGCCGTCTTCGATATACGGCTCGGACGCCGGCACGAATCCAAACGATCCATAAAACTTTTGTAGATGCGCCTGCGCGCCGATGCGAATCGGCAGCGTGGGATACAAGTCATGCATTCGCTGCAGGCCGCGTGCAACCAGCTCGCGACCCAAGCCACTGCCACGCCCGATCTTGGTGGTGAGAATGCGCCCCAGCGACGGCTCGGGATAGCTCACACCGGGCGCGAGCAGGCGCAGATAGGCCGCCACTTCTTTGCCGGACCACGCGATCAGGTGCCACGCGTCCAGATCCTTGCCGTCCATGTCCAGGTACACGGAGTTCTGCTCAACCACGAACACTGCCTGGCGCGCGGCGAAAATGACGTAAATTTCTGAGGATGTGAGCTCGCCGTAGCGGCGCCACTGCCATTCGATGGGCATGGTTTCCTTTTCGTCGAAAGCGGCCGAGGCCCTTTCGACAACGCTCGGCAAAAGGCGTGACTTTTGCCCGGGCTAGTGAGTCATCGAGTACAAAATGTAGTTGATAGCGTATTTGTACGCGCGGGTCGTGTATAGCAGCGAGTACTCGGGCACGTCGGCGTGCTCCCAGGCGTCGCCGAGATCCATGTTGAAATTGATCATCACCATCAGGCGGCCGTCGTCGTCGTAGATGCCGCGATAGTGCGGCACGTAGCCGTCCTTCTCGTAGTTGTGCCCGCTGTACAGCGATTGAATGCCGGGGATCTGGATGTGCTCGTCCAGGTCGTACGCGACGTGGAAGATTGTTTCCTGCGGCGGCAGCTCGACCACGGCGCGATCCGGAAAGATGCGATGCATGCCTTGCATGAACGCGGCCCATTCCAACGTGCCGTGAAAGTCGTCCACCACCAGGAACCCGCCCCGCAGAAGATATTCGCGCAGCCGTGCCGCTTCCTCGTCGCTCAAGATCCAGTTGCCGACTTCGACTGCGTAGATCCACGGGTAGTCGAACAGCGCGTCGTCCATGATGTTGAGGAAGCGGCCCTCCGGCGCAGTGTCGATGCGGGTCAGGCGCTTGATGCCGCCGACCAGGTGCTGCTCGGCTTCCGGCCAGTCGGTGAGCCAGCGCTCGCGGCCGCCGAACAACGTGGCGCCGGTGTAGATCAGGCGCACGAACTGGAATTCGGACGTGGGGCTGGGCTGGCCGGTGGTGTTCGAGTCCGAGCACAGCGCCGCGATGGGGATGGCCAACAGCGCCATCGACCGGCTCAGGCGAAGGAGTGCGTTACGCAAGCGGCCGCGCATGCGATCAACATCGCATCATTCCGGCGCTTCATGCAATGGGTGCATGACCGACGTAGGACAGATCGGGATCCACGGTACATGCCGGGGCTGCATGCAGGTATGCTGCGCGCGCCTGGAAGTCCGGGCGGTTGCGAGTTCCAGGTGGATGAGCTGGTTACGAATTGCGTTCGGCATGCTCTTGCTGGCGACGAACACACTGCTGCATGTCCCGCCGTTGATGCTGGCGGCGTTGCTGAAGGCGGCGCTGCCGCTGCGAGCCTTCCGGCGGGCCTGCGATTCAGTGTTGATGGCGATCGCCGCCAGCTGGATCAGCGTCAATACCACCCTGATCCGCTGGTTCACGCGCACGCGCTTCCAGGTCGATATCGATGCGAATTTACAGGCCCGCGGTCATTACCTTGTGGTCGCCAATCATCAGACCTGGGTCGATATTCCCGTCCTGCAGGCAGCGCTGAACCGGCGCGTGCCGTTGTTGCGCTTTTTCCTGAAGAGCCAGCTGTTCTGGGTGCCGCTGCTGGGCGTCGCCTGGTGGGCGCTGGATTTTCCGTTCATGAAGCGTTACTCGCGCGAGCAGCTGGAGAAGCGTCCGGAGCTCGCCGGTCGTGACATCGCGGCCACGCGCCGGGCGTGCGCCAAGTTCATGCACATCCCGGTCGCGATCATGAACTTCGTGGAAGGAACGCGCTTCACGCGCGACAAGCACGACAAGCAGGAGTCGCCGTTCACGCATCTGCTGAAGCCCAAGGCCGGCGGCATCGCCTTCGTGCTCGATGCGATGGGCCGCGCGCTGCATTCCATCCTGGATGTGACGATCGTTTATCCGACCGGCCGTCCCACGATGTTCGATCTGTTCGCCAATCGCGTGCGCGAAGTGCGAGTGAGCATTCGTGAACGGCCGATCCCCGCCGAGCTGCTCAGCGGCGATTATCAGAACGATCCGGCGTTTCGCGAACGCATGCAGCGCTGGCTGAACGAGCTGTGGGCGGACAAGGATCGCACCATCGCAGCGCTGATGGCGCGGCCTGCTTCAGCGTAAGTAGGGCAGAGCCGCGGCCGGCACATCGTCCGATTCGTCGTCGACGAAACACCACGCCCAGCGCTCGTCGGGTTCCAGCGACGTCATCACCGGGTGTTTGGTTTGCTGAAAGTGCTTGGAGGCGTGGCGGTTCGGCGAGCTGTCACAACAGCCCACGTGACCGCAGCTCAGGCACAGACGCAGGTGAACCCAGCCGCTGCCGATCTTCAAACATTCCTCGCAGCCTTCCGGCGTTTTCGGCGGCTGCGGCTTCAGATGCGCGACGTGATGACATGACATGGCGGGCTCCTGCGAATTCGAGATGAACGAGGATAGCGCACGCCGCTGCTTCGTGTCCGCTGTGTGAAGATTCGTAACGAATCGTCACCGTGAAATAACGGATTTCGGGCCTCGCGGCGCCGCGCGGTCACAGTTCGTTACGAATCGTTACGCCTGCCGGCAGCCCGCGTTCGAATACTGATTGCGCACACGTTCGAGGCGCAATCTTGATGGCCGATGTAAAGACGATTCGTCCGCACAGCATTTTTCTTCACGGCGGCTGGCGTTGCGGCAGCACCTATCTCTGGAACAAATTTCGCGAGCTGCCGGACGTCACGGCGTTCTACGAGCCGTTCAGCGAGAAGCTGGCGAACTGCACGCCGGCAGACATTCTCAAAGATGTGCCCAGCGCGTGGGACTCGCGTCATCCAACTCCCGATCGACCTTACGCGGCAGAATATTTGTCGCTGATCGGCGAACGCGGTGTGCCGATGTTCTCGGACACCTTTGCTGTCCGGCGCTTTTTCGTGGAGCGCGACGAGCCGCTGTTCGAGCGTGATTACCTGGGACTGCTGGTTGCGCACGCCGCGAGGCAGTCGCATCACGCGGTGCTCGGGTTCTCGCGATCGCTGGGTCGCGTGCGCGCAATCAAGCGACAGTTCCGCGGCTTTCACGTCGTGCTGATGCGCGATCCATTACAGCAATGGCTGTCGTGCCGCTCGTATCGAGTACGGTCCGGCTCGGCGTATTTCGAGCTGTGTCACTTTCTGATTCTGGCGCTCGCGCCCGAAGGTTCGCTGGCAGCTCACGCCGCGCGCTCGCTCGACCTGCCGACGCCGCCCGAGGGCTCGTTCAAACAACAGCTCAAGTTCATGCGCTCGCGTTACCGCAAGATCGACGACGAGTTGTCGTATCGAGTGTTTCTAACCGTCTACGCGCTGTCGTATCTGCATGCATTGCCCGAGGCTGACCTGATCGTCGACATCGATCAGCTGGCGGATTCCGAGTACGCGGCGACCACTTCGGATGCGATTGCCGCTCGCACCGGGCTGCGGATCGACTTCCAGGATTGCTCCATGCCCTCGCACAAGACCGAGTGCCGCGTGAACTTCTCTCGCGTTCATCAGAACGTCATGGGATGGTTGCTGACCGAAACTTCGCACGCTGACATCGGGCTCGGTGCGGCGACGGCTGCGTGGTGCACGGTCTCGGAGAAGCTGGCGGAGGCGACGTTGCGTGTTCGGCGCAATCCGGCGCCGTCGCCGACGGCGCTCGATCTCGGCTTGCGATTCGGCCGGCGCGTGCGCCTGCTGTTCAAGTCGCCCTGGCTGTGACTTCATAATGGCATCCTCGTTACCCGCAAGGATGTCCTGGTTCGTGAGCGAATCTTCTCTTCGATTCAGCGACGCTGAGCGCGACGCCGTGTATCGCGCGATTGCCGAACGTCGCGATATGCGGCACTTCAAGTCGGATCCAGTCGACGCCGCCACGTTGCAACGTTTGCTGGAGGCGGCTCATCGCGCGCCGAGCGTCGGATTGATGCAGCCCTGGCGCTTCGTGCGCGTCACCGATCGCGAGCTGCGCGTGAAGATTCACGACCTGGTTGAGCAGGAGCGGCAGCGAACGGCGGATGCGCTGGGCGAGCGGCGCGATGAGTTCATGCGCTTGAAAGTGCAGGGCGTGCTCGAATGCGGCGAGTTACTGGTCGCTGCGCTCTGCGAGGCGCGCGAGCAATATGTATTCGGTCGTCGCACGATGCCGGAGATGGACCTGGCGTCCGTGGCCTGCGCCATTCAAAACATCTGGCTGGCAGCGCGCGCCGAAGGAATCGGCATGGGTTGGGTGTCGTTGTTCGACCCGGTTGCGCTGGCGAAGATGCTGTCGATGCCGCCAGGGGCGCTGCCCGTCGCGGTGCTATGTATCGGACACGTCGACGCGTTTTATCCGGCGCCGATGCTGGAGCTCACGGGCTGGGCGCGGGTTCGTTCGTTGGACGAGCTGGTGTTTCACAATCGCTGGCAGGCGGCGGAGCCACGGGTGTGACTCCGCCGTTGGTTCGTCAGCCCATTTTCCAAACGCCTTCCGAGTTGCGGCAGGCACGGCCGTTGGACGATTCCTGCTTCTTGCCTGCCGATGCCTGCAGCTTGAAGCGGCGGCAGTTCTTCGGATCTTTGGCGTCGACCGCGAGCGGCGTGACCAGATAAGAAACATTGGTGGTTTCGTTCATCCAGCGCACCGGCCGGCCGATCTCACCGAGCTCCAGCGCGTGACCGATGCAGCCGCGATCGCCGTCGTCCAGGTCTTTGCCGATCTCGCGCCCGATGACGCCGCCGAGCACCGATCCCAAAATGATCGCGACGGTGCGACCCTCGCCATCGCCGATTTGCGAGCCGACCACGCCGCCTAGAACAGCGCCGACCACCGTGCCGATGGCTTTGCGATTACACGAGCCTTGGCGCACGCCATAGTCTTCTTCCCAACCTCCGCCGGTGTAGCCGACGTAACGGGGATCGTGCTTCTTGCGCCAGCCGTGCGCTTTCGCGTGATCCGGCGGATCGCTGAGCGCAACGCCGCTGCCGAACACGGACGCGCACACCAGCGCTGCAAAGATCATTGTGGAGAATCGACGAAACATGATTGCCCTCGCATCGGCGCCTTCACGTCGGCGCCCTTGAGATCGATACGGGGCGAATTTTGTGAAATGCGTCCGTCGAGTTCTGAGCAATCTATCACGAATCGGGCGTACCACTTGGGATGCTGCGGCTGCTGTGTGTTGAATGCGCAACGATGCGCGTAGGAAAAAGCCCCGAGCTGAGGATGATCAACTCGGGGCTGTCGCTGCTTGCAAACAGTTGACGTCAGTCGTTCGCGACCGATTGATGCGCGTCGTGCTTCACATCGATGCCCAGCGCGGCCAAGGTTGGCAGCGTCAACGTGCCTGTTTGCTCCAGATCGTGCTTGCGTTGGAACTCTTTGACGCCTCGCTTCGTGTCTTCACCCCAGGCGCCATCGATATTGCCGGTGGCGATGCCTTGCGCGCTCAGTTCCTTCTGCAATGAGCGCAGCGCTGTCGGGCCGGCCATCAGCGGCACGCCGGTGGAATTATCCGTCGCCGCTGGTGCGAGCTTCGGCACCGGTGCGCGTTCGGCATTCATTGCCTTCAACAACGAGATGTCGAGGCCTGGGGTCGCTTCGAGTCCATGCTCCTGGCGATATTTGTTTGCTGCCGCTGCGGTGCCTTCGCCCCACACGCCGTCGGTTTGACCGTTGTAGTAACCCTTCTCGTGCAGCAGATGTTGAATCTGCGCGACGTGCACCGGGCTCACATAGATCGGCGTGCCGCGAGATGTCGTGCTGGCTTTGCGATCCGAGCTGGATGTCAGCAGCCCGTCCAGAAAGTTTCCTGACTCGCGCTGCCCTTCGAGCACGTCGCCCATATCGAGCGCGCTCAGCAGGCTCGTGTCGAGCTGCCCGGTTGGTGCGAGGCCGTGCGCTTTCTGATAATCGCGAACCTCACGCGCGGTCGCTTCGTCCCAGTTGCCGGTGATGAACGTCTTGCGACCATCCGATCGCAGCTTCTCCTGCAGCAACATCACTTGCGATGGGCTCGCATAAATCTGCCCCACCGTCTTCATTTCCGCTCGCTGCTCCATCGCCTGCGTTTGCTTCGCATCCGTCGCCTGCACCGCGCCCGCTCCCAGCACAGCGGCAATCGCCACGGACAGCAACGTCAGCCGACTCGATCTCACCTGTTGCATCCAAGTATTCATAACCACGCTCCCGTTCCACGGTTGACTGCGTTCTCCCAGAGATACTCACGGACGCAAAGGGAGTTCCGGCGCACCCGCGCCTTGCGGTCGGGTCTGTCGGCGCGTCGGATGGGGCGTACGTGCGGCGGGTAAAGGTGCGTGTAAGTTGAGGATTGCGTGCATTTCTGGGGAAAACGCCAGTTATTTGATGTTTTGCCTGGCGCGCGGTTGTGCATGCTCCTGCGGTGTCCTCAGTTTGCCCAGCGATCGTCGTCAGCGAGGATTTGCCACTAGCCGTGCTGCTGTTTCACCTTGAGTGTGCCTCCCATACCCCACTTGCCGTGATGCCTGGCGACGTACTTCACTTCGGTTTTGGATTCGTTCGCGGACACGTCCAATAACATGGCGGGTTGGCCGGACGGGCGATGGTAGCTTCCCCGCCTCGTGTCCATTACATAAACGCACTCCGACGCTGGAACAAACTTTCTGCCGGCAGTTGCAAGAGCGCGGAGCAGTTCGCCGGGTGCATCTGCTCCGTCGACAGAGATGCAAAGAACTGCACCGTCGGGTGCATCGTGCATTTCCGCACGGATGGCCAGTTCCGCAAGCTCTCGAGGCGTCCCGCCCGAACAACCGGGCAACAAGATTGTGAGCAAGGATGCCGCAATGAATGCCAAGGGACATTTCCGTGTGACCATGACCTGCAAACTTTGTGACCTGGCTTGAAGCATTCAGGATCAATTCAGTGCTTGCGGAGGAATATCACAGAAAAGCATTCATATGCTCGACGGATTGAAGGAGTGATACCGCCATGAGCACCCTGCGCAACGCAGTGCTTGCACTGAGCATCATTCAACTTGCCGGTTGTGTCGAAGTGAAGCCGGTGTTCGGTCCCGACGGGCGGGACGCGGTTGCCATCTCGTGCTCGGACTCGTCGCTGGACTGGAGCGACTGTTTTGCCAAAGCAGGCGAGATCTGCGGAACGCGAGGTTATAAGATCTGGAATCAATCGGCGAGCCGGTCGGGAGTCCTCATCGGCGATCACGATTCCGTCTATGGCGACGCTTCGGAAGACAGAACGCTGCTGATCGCCTGCAAGTGATCCTCAGCGTCGCTTCAGCAGCCACAACGGCAGCACCGTCCGGTTCTCGAATCCGACGCGCTCATATAAATCCCTGGCGCGCCGGTTGGTCTCGTTGACGTGCAGGAACGGCCGGATGCCTCGCTGAAGCATGTTACGAGCAACGTAACTCACCAACCGTGCCGCGTATCCACGACCGGTGAAATCGGGATGCGTGCAGACGGCGCTGATTTCTTCCAGGCCGTGAACCTTCATCCGCTCGCCGGTCATGGCAGCGAAGCGGCCGTTCTGGCGAATGCCGAAGTACGCACCCATTTCGGGCGTGCGAGGACGGAAGTAGCCGGGGAAGACGAGGGCGGTGAGCGCGAGCATGTCCGAGGCGTCGGCGGCGCCGAGCTCGACGATGTCACTTGAGTCCACGATGGGCATCGGCGCGTCAGACCGCCAGATCATTTGCACGATGTTGCCCGTGCCGATCAGCTCCCAGCCATCGCGCAGCTCGGGTGTCACACTGATGATGTTGATCACCTCGCCGGCCGGCACCAACTCCGCGAGCGCCCTGGCAGCAGCACTGCTGGGCTCGGCGACAGCCATGAAAGGTGCAACCTCGGCCGGGTAGCGCCTGGCGTGCGGGCCGCCAATGGCAAAGTGAGATTGCGCCGAAGTCAGCGCGGACCAGATCGGGTTGTTCAACGCGTCCTGCTGCATTCAGGCATCTTACAACGTGCCTTTGCCGCCTGCCCACGGCAACGACTAAGCTTGGGGCTCGAACGACAACTCTTAAGGGACCTGGCCATGCTCAATCGTCTACGTGGTTCAAGAACCGTGTTCAGCGCGCTGGCCTTGCTGGCGGCCGCCGGCAGTGTCGCTGCCGATAAAGCGCAGTTCTTGAACTCACCGCGTGCGATCGAGCTGGACCGGCCGTTCTCCGAAGCGGTGCGCGCCGGCGATTTCCTGTTTCTGTCCGGCCAGATCGGCGAGGTGCCGGAAACGGGCAAGCTGGCGGAGGGCGGGCTCGAAGCTGAAGCGCGTCAGGCGCTCACGAACGTGAAGCACACGCTCGAAGCCAACGGCGCAACGATGGGCGATGTGGTGAAGTGCACGGTGTTTCTGGCGGACATCGCCGAATGGCCCGCCTTCAACACCATCTATCGCCAGTTCTTTCACAAACCCTATCCGGCCCGCAGCGCCCTGGCCGCCAGCGGCCTCGCGATGAATGCGCGAGTGGAGCTGGAATGTATTGCGTATCTCCCGCCGCGTCGGACGCGTTGAACATTCCTTCAGTACAGCCGCGGTGAGCCCGCGGCCGTACAGTTCACAATGTCATCGCGAATGCGATGCCATTGATTAGTGCTGCCAGTACAGCGGCGCGAGCTGGCGCTTGCCAGTGAGCCGTTCCGCCAACGTGCCGCTGTCATACACGCGGCCGTTCAATATCACGTAAGCGATATCGTCGGTGACGCGAATGTCTTCGAGCGGATTGCCGTCGAGCACCAGCAGGTCGGCGAGCTTGCCGGCTTCGATGGAGCCCAGGTCTTTGTCGAAGCCCATGTAATGCGCCGGATTGATCGTCGCCGCCTGCAGCGCCTGCATCGGCGACATGCCGCCCATCACGAAACCCCACATTTCCCAGTGCGAGCCCAGGCCTTCGCGCTGACCGTGCGCACCGATGTGAACTGACACACCCAGCTCCATGAGCCGCCTGGCATTCGCGGCCGAATCGAGAATGGGTTGATAGTCCGTCTTCGGCACCATCTGACGACGCACGGAGCGCGGCTGAAGAATGTGAGGAGGCGCGAACTTCGACAGCAGCGGGTGCGCCCACACATCCGACTCCTGATAGAACATGAACTCAGCGCCCGGGCCGCCGTAAGTCACAACCAGCGTGGGCGTGTAGCCGACGTGAGTCCGCGGCCAGAACTGCAGCACGTCATCATAAAAATGTTGTGGCGGATTGTTGTGTTCGAGGCCGGTGTTGCCGTCAGCAATGATGGTCATGTCCATCGGATACAGCGAGCCGCCTTCCGCAACGACCATCATTCCCGCTTCACGCGCGGCAGTGACGACCATCTGTCGTTGCTCGCGTCGCGGCTGGTTGTAGTTCTTCACCGAGATCGCGCCTTGCGCCTTCAGGCGCTGAATGTGATCGCGCGCGTCTTCGATCCTGCCGATGTCGGCCAGACCTTCCGAACGTGCGCCGTACACGACATCGCCGGTCGAAAACATACGCGGCCCAGGGACGATGCCGGCACGCTGATATTCGGACGCTGCGAAAATTTCCGTCGCGGTGTTGGAAGGATCGTGAATGGTCGTCACGCCGAGGCCGAGATGTGACAACGCCACCCAGTTCTGTTGCGGAACCAGGTCATCGACGCCTTGCGGCCCGTGCGCATGAATGTCGATGATGCCCGGCATCACCGTCTTGCCGGCGAGATCGAGCCGCTTCGCATCCGCCGGGATCTGCACGCTGTTCGCGGCGCCAACGGCGGCGATTCGATTGTCCTTGACGACAATCACACCGTTCTCGATGACCTGGTCGCCGTTCATCGTGATGATGCGCGCGCCGGTCAGCGCAATCGTGCCGGTCGGTTTGTCAGCCGGGCGAGTGCTGCCCAGGTCGGCGACGCGTTGGCCATACACGGGCGTTTGTTCGGCACCATTCGCGGGTTTCGCAAACAGCGTCGGCATATCGCCTCGATACAACACCGGACCCAGCGTCCACGTCAGCGTATCGCCATCGACCCAGCTGAAATAATCGCCACCGGTCTGCGACACGCGCTGCATCGGCACCGATTTGGTCTTGGTGGACAAATCCAGCTGACCACCGGGCGGCATTGGAACGACGTACACGTTGAAGTTCTCGCGGAACGCAAGCCACTCACCGTTCGGCGACACTTCCATGCGCGAGGCATAGCTGGAACGCGCGTGCACGCGACGATCCTGGCCTTCAGCGTCGACGCTCACCAGTTCGTGCGCGGGCTCCGCTTCCTTGGCCGGTTCCGCATCTTCGTTGTAATAGATGCGATCGGATGAGTCGATGAAGTGCGCATTGCGACCCTTGTCCGTGATCTTGCGCATCTCGCCGTTACTCACAGCGACGCGATACAAACCCGGTTCCATCGACCATGCCGCCGATGTGAGTTGCCCACCCACAGCGCGCTGAACGACAACCGCATCGCCCTTCGGCGTGAATCGCGGCTGATAGTAATGACCCGGCTGCTTCGTGATGGTGCGCGACTTGCCACCGCCCGCGTTCACGACGTGAATCGAACCGAGCGTCGCATCGTTCCAGCGCACGAACACAATCTGCTTGCCATCGCGCGACCAGGCTGGGAACAACTCAAACGCATCGCCAGCGTCGCTGGTGAGCTGTCGAGCGGTGCCGCCCGCGACATCTTTGATCCACAGCCGACCGAACGATTCATAAACGACGCGCTGACCGTTCGGAGACACCGTCGCGAAACGCACCATCTTCGCCTGCACCTGGTCCGGCGCGACATCGACCTTGAAGCGCGGCGGAGCGACCGACGTGCGCGAGCCAGTCACATGAAACGGAATGTCCGTGACCGCGAGTGATGCGATATCCAAACGTTTGATTGCGCCGCCGGCCCAAAACACCACGGACTTGCTGTCCGGCGTCCAGTCCATGCGAGGATACAAACCGTTCACGGCCCACGTCTCCTGCATGTCACGATCCAAGTCGGCATACAGCAGCTTGATCTCGCCGGACTGCAGGTCCTGCGCGTACAGCGCCGTCTTCAACGCTTCGGGCGTGCGCAGGCGGCGAATGAATGCGAGATAACGCCCATCGGGCGATGGCGTCGGGCGCACCGAGCCGCCGGCCCCGGATACGGCCGTGGATGTTTCTCCGCTCGCGAGCTCCACGCGTTTGATCTGGAACACCTGGTTGTTCACATCTTCGGCATACGCGAAGCGATTGCCCGGCGTCGAGTTCTGCGTGTAATAGAGATAACGGCCGTCGCCCGAGAACGTCGGCTCGCCCAGCTCTTTCTGATAATCCTCGTTGGAGCGCTTGACGACCTGCACGCCGTCGCCGCCGTCGACGTTATAGAACCAGATCTCGCCGGTGCCGAGCGAACGGCGCGTCGTGAAATGCTTGCGGCCCGCGACATAACGTCCGTTGGGATGCCATGCTGGCTCGTTCAACAGGCGGAAGTCTTCTTTGGTGAGCCGCTTGAGTGAGCCGCCGTTGCGATCCATCAGCCACAAGTTGTCGCCGCCGCCGCGGTCGGATGTGAACACGATCGTTTTGCCGTCGGGCGAATAGCTGGGCTGCATGTCCCACGCGAGGCCAGAGGTGAGCGCCTGGGCTTCGCCGCCGGAGAACGGCAGCTCGTAAATGTCGCCGAGCAGATCGAACACAATGCGGCTGCCGTCGGGGCTGACATCGACGCTCATCCAGGTGCCCGAGTGCACGTCGATGGGAATTTCCTGTCGCTCGCCCGGCGGCGAGTTCACATCCCAGGATTTTTTCGCATCGTCCGCCGCCCAGCCGGCGGTCACAGTCAATGTGGTGAGGAGCGTTCCCAGCAGCTGGCTGGCGGTCGGGCGTACTCGCATGATGTTCTCTTGGTGGCCCTGCAGGGCGAAGCGCGCAGCCTAATGAGGCTGCCGGCAGGCCGCAACGTGCGCACTGATCTATACTGCCGCCCCCGCACTCTCATCGAGCAATTGTCGTGACTACTCTAGGTACGCCGTTATCGCCCTCAGCCACGCGGGTGATGTTGTTGGGCTCGGGCGAGCTGGGCAAGGAAGTCGTGCTCGAATTGCAGCGTTTCGGCTGCGAAGTCATCGCCGTCGATCGTTACCCGAACGCGCCTGCCATGCAGGTTGCGCATCGCTCGCACGTGATCAACATGCTCGATCCGGCAGCGCTGCGGCAGGTCGTCGAACGCGAGCGCCCCAAGCTCATCGTTCCGGAGATCGAAGCGATCGCGACGCCGACGTTGCTGGAGCTGGAGAAGGAAGGATTCACTGTCGTGCCGACCGCTCGCGCCGCCCGGCTCACGATGGATCGCGAAGGCATTCGTCGCCTCGCGGCCGAGCAGCTCGGTCTGCGCACGTCGCCTTATCGTTTCGCCGACACCGAGCAGGAATATCGCGAGGCCGTGAAAGTCATCGGCATGCCGTGCGTCGTCAAGCCGGTGATGAGCTCGTCCGGTAAAGGTCAAAGTACCGTGCGCAGCGAGGCCGATGTCGCGCACGCGTGGCAGTACGCGCAGCAGGGCGGTCGCGCCGGCAGCGGACGCATCATCGTCGAAGGTTTTGTGAAGTTCGATTTCGAGATCACGTTGCTCACGGTGCGTCACAACGGCCAGACCAGCTTCTGCGCGCCGATCGGACATTTGCAAATTGATGGCGACTATCGCGAGTCGTGGCAGCCGCAGCCGATGAGCGACGCGGCGCTGCTGGAGTCACAGCGCATCGCGCGGGCGATCACGGAGAACCTGGGCGGCAACGGAATATTTGGCGTCGAGTTGTTCGTCGCCGGTGACACGATCTACTTCAGCGAGGTCTCGCCGCGGCCGCATGACACCGGCCTCGTTACGTTGATCTCGCAGGATCTGTCGGAGTTCGCGCTGCATGCGCGGGCGATTCTTGGGCTGCCGATTCCGGTCATTCGTCAGCACGGCCCGTCGGCTTCGTGTGCGTTGCTGGTCGAGGGCGAATCGAACAATGTTCGTTTCGAAAACGTCGAGCGCGCGCTGATGCAGCCGGATACCGCGATTCGTTTGTTCGGCAAACCCGAAGTGAAAGGTCATCGCCGCATGGGTGTGTCGCTCGCGCTCGGTGCGTCGATCGACGAGGCCCGCGCGAAGGCGAGGGCAATGACTCAGGTATTGCTCGAAGGGGTCAAGCTGGGTTGAGTGGGAGGCCCGGGCGCTCGAACCAGCGCATGCGGTATGCGTTGATCGCGGTGACGCCCAGCTTCTTCAACAACCGGTGGTTGACGATCACGCCGACCGGCGCGCCAATCACCGGTATCAACTGCGCGAGCTTCGCTAGATCGATGTAATCGCGATACTCCTGCTGAAACTTGCGCCAGTCGAGTTCGTCGAGCGAAGCGGGCAGATGCGCGCTCTGCTCGTGCCAGCGCTGCATCTGCCGATATACATCGGCGCGGTGCGCATCGCTGGAGAACGCCAGCTGAAACACGTGCAACAGATACAGCCGTTCGCGGTAATCCTCGCCAGAGAAGCCATACAGCGCAGCGATCTCGAACAGCAGCTTGAGCTTGATGCTCAACAAGAGCGGAAAGTCCGCGAGGCCCAGCAGAAATCCGCCGGCTCCGGTCACGCCGCCTTCCAAAGCCGCCGTCGTCC
>CAMLEO010000075.1 GCA_946478975.1 uncultured Steroidobacter sp. | reverse complement strand
GTGCCGGACCTGGTGATCTATCTGCAGGCGCCGGTCGATATCCTGCGCGAGCGCATCGAGCGTCGCGGGATCAGATACGAGCAGAGCATCGAGCGCGGCTACCTGGAACGGCTGCAGGAAACGTATGCGCGCTTTTTCCATGCGTACGATGCGTCGCCGCTGTTGATCGTGAATGCCGCGCAGGCGGATTTCGTCAACAACGAGAAGGATTATGCGGAGCTGCTGGACCAGGTGATCCGCGTCCGGCGCGGCCGCCACTACTACAACCCGTTGAAGAGCGCTGTCTGACCCCCCACGTTTGACTGTCGGCGAGGCGCTGGGCATTCTTCCCGCCCCGCCGTAGCTCACTGCCATGTACAAGCACCTTCAAGAGCGTTACGCGCCGCGCCCTCCGGTCAACATCTCGACTTTGGTCAAGATGAAGGCCGATGGCGAGAAAATCGCCTGCATCACGGCTTATGACGCCAGCTTCGCGACCCTGGTCGACGATGCCGGCATCGACCTGGTGCTGGTGGGGGACTCGCTCGGCATGGTCATTCAGGGCCACGACACCACCGTCCCGGTGACGTTGAACGACATCATCTATCACTGCCGCGCAGTCGCCAAAGGCTTGTATCGCCCGTTCCTGATGGCGGACATGCCGTTCATGACTTACGCCTCGAAAGAGCAGGCGCTGGAGAACGCGGTGCGCCTGATGCAGGAAGGCGGCGCCAAGATGGTGAAGCTGGAAGGCGGCGCCGGCCAGGTCGAGATCGTCGAATTTCTCGCCAGCCACGATATCGCCGTGTGCGCACACCTGGGATTGAAGCCGCAGTCGGTGCACAAAGTCGGCGGCTTTCGCGTGCAAGGCCGCGAAGAAGAAGCCGCTGAGCGGATGTTACGAGATGCGAAGGCGCTCGAAGGCGTCGGTGCCGACGTGGTGCTGCTCGAATGCATTCCGGCGGCGCTCGGAACTCACATCACCAAGGAACTGCACGTGCCGGTCATCGGCATCGGCGCCGGGCCGGATACCGACGGCCAGATCCTGGTGCTCTACGACGTGCTCGACATCACCTCCGGCCGCAAGCCGCGCTTCTCGAAAAATTTCCTCGCCGGCCGCGACAGCGCGCTGGAAGCGATCAAAGCGTACACGCATGCCGTGAAGTCCAAGGAATATCCGGGCCCCGAGCATTGTTTCTAGCGCATGAATAAAACTCTAGACGTCGTCGTTCGTCCGCACGAGCTGCGCGAGCGGGTGTCGCAGTGGCGGCGCCGGGGCGAGCGCATCGCATTCGTGCCGACCATGGGCAACTTGCATGCGGGCCACGGCAGCCTGGTGAGCCGCGCCTCGGAGCTCGCCGAGCACGTCATCGTCAGCATTTTCGTCAATCCGTTGCAGTTCGGTCCGAACGAAGATTTCGCTGCCTATCCGCGCACGCCGGAAGAGGACAAGAACCTGCTGCGCTCGTTGCAGGTGGAGCTGTTGTTTGCACCCGAAGTGCAGGACATCTATCCGCGAGGCCAGGAAACAACAGCGCGGGTGCATGTGCCGGGCCTGGAAGACATTCTCTGCGGAGCGTTTCGGCCAGGGCATTTCATGGGTGTCGCGACGGTGGTCACCAAATTGTTGAACCTGGTGCAGCCGGATGTGGCGCTGTTCGGCGAGAAGGACTTTCAGCAGCTGATGATCATTCGTCGCGCGGCGACCGACCTGTGCATGCCGATCGAGATCGTCGGCGTGCCGACGACGCGTGAAGCCGATGGGCTCGCGATGAGCTCGCGCAATCGTTATTTGCTGCCCGAGCAGCGCGCGGTGGCGCCGAAGATTTTCGAGGCGCTGGAGCGTGCGCGAGTCGCAGTCGAGTCGGGTTCGACGGATTTCGCTGGCCTGGAAAAGGCGGGCGCGGACGCGTTGGTGCAAGCGGGTTTCAAGCCCGATTATTTTTCCATTCGCGACGCGCATACGTTGCAGGCGCCGGATGGGGTCTCGAAAGACCTGGTGATTTTGACGGCGGCGCGCATGGGCCGCGCACGCTTGATCGATAACGTCAGGGCGACATTGCCGCGTTGATTGAATTCGCCTGCCGCCTGCGGCGGCGAGGCGGCATGGCGTGATCAAGAACTGACGTGCTGGGCGAGCGCCCATTCAACGTGCTCTCGCACCAGCGCTGACGGATCGTCACGTCGTGCCTGCAGCGCGTTGAGGACATCGGCGCTCGTCGGCGCATTCCCCAGTGCGACGGCAATGTTTCTTATCCAGCACTCGTAACCGATGCGCCGAATGGCGCTGCCTTCGGTGCGTTCCAGAAACTGCGCTTCGGTCCAGGCGAACAGCTCGACCAGCTTCGCGCCGTCGAGCGCATGTCGCGGGACGAAATCCATCTCACTGCTCATGCGCGCGAATTTGTTCCAGGGGCACACCAGCTGGCAGTCGTCGCAGCCGTAGATGCGATTGCCGAGCGCCTTGCGGAACGGCACGGGAATCGAGTCTCGCAGCTCGATCGTGAGATAGGAAATGCAGCGAGTCGCATCGAGCTCATAAGGCGCGACGATGGCTTGCGTCGGGCACACGTCGATGCACGCACTGCATGTGCCGCAGTGATTGGTCGCCGGCTCATCGATCGGCAGCGGCAGATCGGTGAGGATCTCGCCGAGAAAGAAATAAGAGCCGGCGCGACGGTTGATGAGGTTGGTGTGCTTGCCGATCCATCCCAGCCCCGCATTGCGCGCGAACGCTTTCTCCAAGACCGGCCCGCTGTCGACGAATACGCGGTGAGATTGTGATGCGCTGTGCGCCTGAATTTTTTCCGCGAGCTTCGCCAGGCGCCGCCGCAATACTTTGTGATAATCGCGTCCGAGCGCATAGCGCGAAACATATCCAAGCTCCGGGTCAGCGAGGATGGCGTCGGGATCCTGGGACTGCGGCGGCAAATAATCCATGCGCACCGAGATCACTCGCAATGTGCCGGGCACCAGCTCGTTCGGTCGCGCGCGCCGCCGGCCGTGACGTTCCATGTAGTCCATCGCGCCGTGCCGTCCCTGTTCGAGCCACGCCATCAAGCGCGCTTCATCTTCGGGCACGTCGATGCCCGTGATGCCGACCTGCTGAAAACCCAGCTCGCGCGCCCACTGGTGAATGGATTTCACCAGCTCGGCAGGCTCGGTCAGGGCGGTTGCAGGAACGGACATGCCGGGATTTTGGCAGAAGCAGGCCAGGATTTTTGTAAGGTTTTTGATAGGCTTCCGGCCATGAAGCCGTTGCCGCTTGCCGTTCACTCCGCCGCACAAGTCCGCGCGCTCGATCGTCACGCGATCGACGATTTGCACATTCCGTCGTACACGCTGATGACGCAGGCGGGCGAGGCGGCGCTGGTCGCAATGCGCAGTTGCTGGCCGTCCAAGCAGCGCGTCGCCGTGGTGTGCGGCCCGGGCAATAACGGCGGCGATGGTTATGTTCTCGCGCGTCTCGCGCGAGCGGCGCGCATGGATGTGACGGTGGTGTCGCTCAGCGATCCGGCGCAATTGCGCGGCGATGCTCGGCGCGCGCACGATGATTTCATCAGCGCCGGCGGCGTCGTTCATGCCTGGAGCGATGACTGCCTCGCGAACGCGGAAGTCATCGTCGATGCGATCTTCGGCACCGGTCTCACGCGCGCGCTCGACCCGACGATGATCCAGCGGATCAACACCAACAACGACAGTGGTGTGCCCAACCTTGCGTTGGATATTCCGAGCGGCCTCGATTCGGACACGGGAGCGGTGTGGGGCGCGGCGATTACCGCCGAACGCACGCTGTCGTTCATCGGCCTGAAGCTGGGCTTTTATCTCGGCGAAGGGCCGAACCACACCGGCATCGTGCTGTTCGATGACTTGGATTTGCCCGCGGGCGCGACGTCGTTCGTCGAGCCGTCGGCGCTGCGCATCGGAGAGCACAGCCTGGCCGAGTTGCTGCCGAGGCGCCGGCGCACAACTCACAAAGGTCAGCAGGGCAGTGTGCTCGTGATTGGCGGCGGCATCGGCATGGCGGGCGCGGCGCGAATGGCGGGCGAGGCGGCGCTTCGTGCAGGCGCAGGTCTCGTCACGGTCGCGACGTGGCCTGACAACGTCGCGTCGATCACGGCGAGCCGGCCGGAGCTGATGTGTCGCGGCGTGGCCAGTGCCGACGATCTGGAACCGATGATCGAGCGCGCCGATATTCTGGCGATCGGTCCCGGCCTCGGTCGCGATGCGTGGGGCCAGGAGCTGCTCGATAAAGCGCTGCTGAGTGACAAACCGACCGTGATCGACGCCGATGCGCTCAATCTGTTGTCACATGCGCCTCGTGCGAACTCGAAGTGGATCCTGACGCCGCATCCGGGCGAGGCCGGTCGGCTGCTCGGCATCAGCACTGCTGAAGTCCAGAGCAATCGACTGCGATCCGCACGCGAGCTGGCAAAACGCTTTGCCGGCACCGTCGTATTGAAAGGTGCCGGCACGCTGGTCGTCAGCGGCGACTGCCTGCCGTACATCTGCGATCAGGGCAACCCGGGCATGGCATCGCCGGGCATGGGCGATGTGCTCACGGGCGTGATTGCGGGCATCGCCGCGCAGACGGCGGATCTTCCCGGCGCCGCGCGCGTTGGCGTGCTGGTGCATGCGATGGCGGGCGACATGGCGGCTCGTCGTGGCGAGCGCGGCCTCCTTGCAACCGATCTTTTTGGATACCTGCCGACGTGCGTGAATCCGGCGCAGCGATTCTGAAGGTCCCAACGCCGGAGCGCATGCGCGCGGTCGGCGAGGCGATTGCCCGCGCCATCGACGAAGTTGGCGGCGCGTTCCTCGTCGCGTTGGACGGCGAGTTGGGCGCGGGCAAGACGACGTTGGTGAGCGGCATCTTGCGCGCGTACGGAGTGACGGGGCCGGTCCGCAGCCCAACTTACACGTTGATCGAGCCGTACGAGATGCGCGGCAAGCGCGTCTACCATCTCGACCTTTATCGACTCACGGATCCCAACGAGGTCGAGCCGCTCGGCATTCGGGATCTGTTAAGCGAGGCGCCGCTACTCTTGGTCGAGTGGCCGTCGCGCGCCGCCGGCGCGTTGCCGGCGTTCGATCTCACCATCGGCATCGACTATCTCTCGACCGATGCGGACGGACGACGGGTCACCCTTCAGCCCCATTCCTCCAGCGGGGCTAACGTCGTGCAACGAATCGTTGCAGCGATACCGGAAATGCGACTGCTATCCCTATAATTTAATTGAAAACTTGTTCGCCGCCGCGGTAGATTACCGCCACTATGCAACGCTCGGCGCGAACTGCGATTCACAAGGTACTGGCGCTATGCCTGGGCCTGTTCGCGGCCGCACTCCTCGCACACGCGGCCAAGCCCGTGACGATCAAAGAAGTCCGGCTGTGGGCCGGGCCCGATGGCACGCGGCTGGTGTTCGATCTGAGCGAGCCGGTCGAATTCGACGTGCTCAAGCTCGAGAATCCCGATCGCGTGGTCGTCGATATCCCAGGCGCGGTGATCGAGAACGCCCGCGCGCTGCCCGAAGGCCAGGGTTTCGTGAAGCAACTGCGCGCAGCCGAGCAGCCGAATGGCGATTTGCGCGTGGTCGTCGATCTCACCAGCCCCGCCGAGCCGCGCACATTCACCGTCGGTCCTCAGCAGAGCTATGGACATCGGCTGGTGGTGGATCTCACGCCGAGCAGCAAGGCGGCGGCCGCCACCCCTCCGCCGCTGTCGGTCATCAAAGCCGCAGCCGATGCGCATGGTCGCGACATCATCGTGGCCATCGATGCGGGTCACGGCGGCGAGGATCCCGGTTCGATTGGCAAGCGCGGCACGTATGAAAAGCATGTGACGTTGGCTATCGCGAGGCGCCTGAAGGAGCGCATCGATCGCGAACCCGGCATGCGCGCGGTTCTGACTCGCGACACCGATACGTTCATCGAGCTTCGCGATCGCATCGTCCGCGCGCGCAAGCAGCAGGCGGATATGTTCGTGTCCATTCACGCGGATTCGTACACGAACCGGTCGGTCGCGGGATCGTCGGTGTATGTGCTGTCTGCTCGCGGCGCGAGTGACGAGTCGGCGCGCTGGCTGGCCGATCGCGAAAACGCGGCGGACCTGATCGGCGGCGTGAAGCTCGACGACAAGGACAACGTGCTGGCGTCCGTCCTGCTGGACCTGTCGCAGAGCGCGAGCATGAGCGCGAGCGTCGATGCGGCCGACAAGGTGATGCAGTCGCTCTACAAAATCGGAAACATCACCAATCGCGGCGTCAAGCACGCGGGTTTCCTGGTGTTGAAGTCGCCGGACATTCCCTCGATGCTGGTCGAGACCGCCTTCATCTCCAATCCCGTCGAAGAGGCGCGTCTGCTCGATGCCAGGCATCAGCAGCGTCTTGCCGAGGCGATCCACGAGGGGGTGCGAGCGTACTTCTACGCGAACCCGCCGCCCGGCACGCTGGTCGCGGAATTGCGCGCGAAGTCCTCCGGCCCGACCGTCGTGGCGAGCACGGCCGAGGGCGAAAAAGCGTCCGGGACCTCGAACTGACAGCTGACTCGCGCGCGCCCGCCCTCGCGGCGATAATGGCGCGATGCCTATCCGCGTTCTTCCCGAGCAACTCATTCACCAGATCGCCGCCGGTGAGGTCATCGAACGACCCGCGTCGGTGTTGAAGGAGTTGATCGAAAACAGCCTCGACGCTGGTTCCAAACGTATCGACATCGAAATCGAGGACGGCGGCGCCAAGCTCTGCCGTGTCCGCGATGATGGCTGCGGTATCGAGCGCGATGAGCTGGCGCTCGCGTTGTCGCGCCACGCGACCAGCAAGATCGCGAGCATCGACGATCTCGAACGCGTCGGCACGCTGGGCTTCCGCGGCGAGGCGATGCCCAGCATCGCTTCGGTGTCGCGCACCAAGGTTATCTCGCGTACGGCTGGCGCGCCGATGGGCTACGCCATCAGCTCCGATAACGGACGGCTCACCGACATCGAGCCGGCGCCCCATGCGGTCGGCACGACCGTGGAAGTGCGCGATTTGTTCTTCAACGTGCCGGCGCGTAAGAAATTCCTGCGCGCCGAACGGACCGAGACGCAGCACATCACGCGCATGGTCGAGCGCCTGGCGCTGTCGAAGTTCGGAACTGCGTTCTCATTGTCCGCCGCGCGTCGCTCGCTCGGCGACTTCCCGGCGGCAAACTCACAAGTCGAGCGCGAGCGACGGGTCGCTCAAATCGTCGGCGACGAGTTCATGGCGAACGCGCTGTACGTCGAGCACGAGTCCTCCGGCTGCAAGCTCACCGGATGGTTGTGTCAGCCGACGTACGCACGCGCGCAGCCCGATCTGCAACATTTTTATTTGAACGGCCGCATGCTGCGTGACCGCCTGATCGGCAGCGCGATCCGGCTGGGCTATCGCGATGTGATGTTTCATGGGCGGCATCCGGCATTCGTGCTGTTCATGGAAATCGATCCGCGGCAGGTGGACGTGAACGCGCATCCGGCAAAGTTGGAAGTGCGTTTTCGCGACGGCCGGCACGTGCATGATTTCCTGTTCAAGACGGTCGAGCGCGTCTTGCGCGAAACGTACGCCGGTGCGGCCGCTGCAGCGCCGCCGCCCACCGATGCCAACTCAATCATGCCAGCAGCGGAGTCCGTTTCGATGTGGCCGATGCGCGGTCCGAATCAAGCGACGCTCGGCTTGCGAGTGTCGGAGTCGTCGCCGCCGGCCTATTTTCATCGGCCCGCGCCGTCGTATCAGCCGTCGTTTGCACCAGCTGCAAACGTTTCGGAAGCCGAACCGACGGCGCCGCCCGAAACGCCGCCGCTTGGATTCGCACTCGCGCAGCTGCACGGAATTTATATTCTTTCGCAGGCGCCGGACGGCCTGATTCTCGTCGACATGCATGCGGCCCACGAGCGCACGACGTACGAGAAGATGAAGGCAGCGCTCGCGAATGGCGGCGTCGCCAGTCAACCGTTGCTCGTGCCGTTGTCTGTGTCAGTCTCACCGGCGGAAGCTGAAGTGCTCGATGAGCATGCGGCGGCGTTGAATCGCCTGGGTTTGGATGTCGTCCGCTCGGGTCCCGCGAGTGTGCAGATTCGCGCGGTGCCGGCGTTTCTCACCGCGAAGGATCTGGATGAGCTGCTCCGGCGCATCAGCGCCGATCTGTCCATTGATGGCACAACTCGCGGCGTCGAAGAAGCGCTCAACGAAGTGCTCGGCACGATGGCGTGTCACGGCGCGGTGCGCGCGCATCGCAATCTCGCCATTCCAGAAATGAATGCTTTGCTGCGTGAAATGGAACGCACCGTGCGCAGCGATCAGTGCAATCACGGCCGTCCCACCTGGACCTATGTGAGCATGACCGATCTGGATCGCATGTTCCTGCGCGGACGATGAGCACTTCCGATTCGGGTGTTGATCCTTCCACATCGATCGAAGGCACGACCGTGCCATTGATCATGGGCCCGACCGCCACCGGCAAGACCGACCTGGCGCTGCGGCTCGCGGCCCGCTATCCGATCGAGATCGTCAGCGTTGACTCGGCCATGGTCTATCGCGGCATGGACATCGGCACCGGCAAGCCCTCGCGCGAGGTGCTCGAACGTTTTCCGCATCACCTGGTCGATATTCTCGATCCGTCGCAAGCGTATTCGGCGGGACAGTTCGTGCGCGATGCGCATCAGGCAATCGCGGCGATCCGCAGCCGCGGCAAGTTGCCGCTGCTGGTGGGCGGCACGATGTTGTATTTCCGTGCGCTACGCCGCGGCCTGGCCGAGATGCCGCAGGCAGACTCGAAAGTGCGACAGGAAATTGACGCGGAAGCGGCGAAAGAAGGCTGGCCTGCGATGCACGCGCGTCTTGCTACAGTTGATCCGGCCACAGCGGCGCGAATCCAACCGAATGACGGACAGCGAATACAGCGAGCGCTGGAAGTGCAGAGACTCACGGGTAAAACACTGAGCGAGCTGCACGCGCAAACCCGGCCGGCGGATCCCACGATGAAGTTTGTTGCATTCGCGTGGGCACCGCAGGATCGCGAGCATCTGTATGACGCTATCGAGCGACGTTTCGAACAGATGATGCGCGCGGGACTGCTGGAAGAGGTGCGGCGATTACAGCAACGCGGCGATTTGCACGCCGATTTACCGGCAATTCGCTCGGTGGGTTATCGCCAGCTGTGGGAACATTTGTCCGGGCGGGAGTCTTTAGACTTTTCGGTGCGCAGAGCGATTTTCGCCACTCGGCACCTGGCTCGGCGGCAATTGATCTGGCTGCGTGCGGAAAGTGATTTACAGTGGTGCGATACCCTTGATTCCGGCGCGGTCGACCAGATTGAGCGAACGATTGATACTCTATGTACGGAGTTGCACATCAAAGGTTACTCACAATCATGAGTGGCGCCTGCAGCGGGCACGGCGGACTCGTGACATTGATGCAGCTGCGTATTGAATCAAAGGCAGCTTCGACGGGAATATCGCTGTGCTAAACTGCGGCATCGCAGCGAGTACTGGATGGTGCCCATCGGCTGTCGTCCAGCTGCAGGGAAGCGGCATTCGTCGGCAAAGATCAACCAAAGAATTCGAAGGCATAACAAGGAGATAAATGATGGCCAGAGGGCAATCATTACAGGATCCGTTCCTGAACACATTGCGCAAGGAGCGCGTCCCGGTCTCCATTTACCTGGTGAACGGCATCAAACTGCAAGGTCAGATCGACTCATTCGATCAATTCGTCGTCTTGCTGAAGAACAGCGTCAGCCAGATGGTCTACAAGCACGCGATTTCCACTGTCGTTCCGGCGCGCGCGATCCGCTTGCCGACGAGCGAAGAAGAAGGCGCGGAGTCGGTCGCAGCCAGCGAATGACGAGGCGGCCCGTGGAGTTCGTTGTTGTTTGAGCGTCCCCGCAGCGGCGAACGTGCACTCCTGGTCCGCATCGGTCTGGGAGGTCCTCCCGGTAAAGATGAGTTGAGTGAGTTCGAGGCGCTGGCGCGATCCGCCGGCGCCGACGTGCTCGCCACGATCACTGGCACCCGCAAGGGGCCCGATCCCCGTCTGTACATCGGCAGCGGCAAGGCCGACGAGATCCACGCCAAGGTCAAAGAGCTCGGCGCGGATCTGGTGGTGTTCGACCATGCACTGTCGCCCAGCCAGGAGCGCAATCTCGAAGCGCTGTTGCAGTGTCGGGTGCTCGATCGCACCGGGCTGATTCTCGACATCTTCGCGCAACGCGCGCGGAGCTTCGAAGGTCAGCTGCAAGTCGAGCTGGCACAGCTCAAGCACTTGTCCACGCGGCTGGTGCGAGGCTGGACTCACCTGGAGCGTCAAAAGGGTGGTATCGGCTTGCGCGGTCCCGGCGAAACGCAGCTGGAAACCGACCGGCGCCTGCTCGCCACGCGCATCAAGACCTTGAACGGTCGCCTGGACAAAGTAATCACGCAGCGTGAGACCACGCGGCGCGAGCGCAAACGCGCGGAAATTCCCACGGTCGCGTTGGTCGGCTACACCAACGCCGGCAAGTCGACTCTTTTTAATAGGTTGACCGGCGCAGGCGCGTTCGCTGCCGATCAACTGTTCGCGACACTCGATCCCACCGTGCGTCGACTGGAGTTGCCGGACGCGCGCTTCGCCTTGCTGGCAGATACGGTCGGCTTCGTTCGCGAGCTGCCGCACGAGCTCGTGGCGGCATTCCGCTCGACCCTGCAGGAAGCGCGCGAATCCACGCTGCTGCTGCATGTGATCGACGCCGCCGACCCGAATCGCGGCGAGCGCATCGCCCAAGTCAACCAGGTGTTGAGCGAAGTTGGTGCAGGCGAGCTGCCGCAGATCGAGGTCTTCAACAAGGCCGATCTGATCGGCGAGCCCGCACATATCGAACGCGGCGAGCAGGGCGCGGTCCGGCGCGTCTGGCTGTCGGCGCAAACCGGCGATGGCGCCCAGTTGCTGATTGACGCGATCGGCGAGTTCCTGGGGCCCGAGCTGGTCCATCGTCACATCGTGCTCAAACCCGGTGACGGGCGCGCCCGGGCGCGCTTTTTTGCCGCGGGAGCCGTGCTGGCGGAGCAGTCCTTGCCCAGCGGCGAGGTGGACCTGGAAGTGTCCATGCCACGGCGGGCATTCGAGCATTTATGCCGTTCCGAAGGGCTGCCGGAGGGGCCGGAAGTGGCGGCGGTCGGGGTGGCCGATGACGGCAAAGCTTGTGCCCACCCTGAGCCATTCCTAAAATCGCGCGCTTCGAGCCCCTCAGCCCGATAACCTAAACCGGACCGAAGGCGCCCGCGCGCTGGAATTCCTCTTCGCAGCTCCAAAAGTCAAAGTCATCCAACATGGCGTGGAACGAACCCGGCGGTAATTCCGGAGGCAAGCGCAACCCCTGGGGGGGTGGCAACAAGCCCGAACAAGGACCGCCCGATCTGGACGAGGTCCTGCGCAATCTGCAGCGTCGTCTCGCTGGCCTGTTCGGCGGCGGCTCGGGCGGCGGCAACCGCGCGCCGGGCGGCTCGGGACCGGGCCGAGGTTTCGGCATCGGCACCATCGTCGCGGTGCTGATCGCGATCTGGTTCTTCAGCGGCCTCTACACGGTCGACGCCGCGGAGCGCGGCATCATCCTGCGCTTCGGCAAGCACGTGGACACCACGCCGCCAGGCCTGCGCTGGCATTGGCCCTGGCCGATCGAGACCAAGCAGATCGTCAACATCCAGTCGATCGAAAGTTTCACCGAGCAGACCCGGATGCTGACCTCGGACGAAAACATGGTCGACATCAACATGGAAGTGCAGTTCCGGCGCGCCAATGCGCTCGACTACGCCTTCAATGTTTCGCGCCCCGAAGACACGCTCAAGGAAGTGAGCGAAAGCGCGATCCGCGAGATCATCGGCCGCAGCAAGCTCGACGGCGTGCTGGAGTCGGGTCGCCAGGAAATCGTCGCCATGACCAAAGAGCTGATCCAGCGCACGCTGGATGCCTACAAGACCGGCCTGGAAGTGACCGCGGTCAACCTGCAGGACGTGAAAGTCCCGAACGAAGTCGCGCCGGCTCAGCAGGACGCGATCAAAGCACGTGAAGACCGCGACCGCTTGTCGCTCGCCGCGCAGGCGTATTCGAACGATTTGATTCCTCGCGCTCGCGGCGCCGCCGTGCGCCGGGTGCAGGAAGCGCAGGCCTATCGCAATCAGAAGGTTCAGAATGCCGAAGGTGAAGCGCAGCGCTTCACGGCACTGCTGGATGAATACGAGCGCGCACCGGTGGTCACGCGCGAACGTTTGTATCTGGAAACGATTGAGCGCGTGCTCGCGTCGAGCAAGAAAGTCATACTCGATACACCGAGCGGCAATGGCAGCGGCAATCTCGTTTATCTGCCGATCGACAAACTGCTGGAGCAAAGCCGTCGCGCGCCGCGCGTCAGCACCAGCGAACCCAGCATGACCGTGGAGAGCACCGACAGTTCTGACGGCACCAGCGTCTCCGGCGACCGCCGCACACGAGGGACCCGCTAATGGCCAGCCGTGGATTTCTGATTCTCATCCTGGCCGCCGTGGTGGCGTTCACGCTCGCGATGTCGACGTTCACCGTGCGCGAGACGGAGCTGGCGATCAAATTCCGCTTTGGTGAAATCGTCCGTGCCGATTACGGCCCGGGCCTGCATTTCATGGTGCCGATGGTCAACAACATCCGTAAGTTCGAGCGTCGCATCGACACTCGCAACTATCCCTCGGAGCAGTTCCTGACCAGCGAAGGCAAGATCCTGCGCATCGACTTTTATATCAAGTGGCGCATCTCCGATGTCGGCACGTACTACCAGGCCACCGCCGGCGGCGATCGTGAGATTGCGGCGGGCCGCCTGGGCAGCATCGTGAAGGACGGCATCAAGGGCGTGATCGCTCGGCGCACGATTCAACAAGTCGTGGCTGCGGAGCGCGCCGAGTTCACGGGCGAAATCCTCAAGCTCGCCGAAGGGGCGACGCGCGGGCTGGGCCTCGAACTGGTCGATGTGCGCGTGAAGAAGATCGACCTGCCCGAAGAAGTGAGCGAGTCGGTGTTCAGCCGCATGCGCCAGGACTTCGACCGCCAGGCCAAGCGGCTGCGCGCCGAAGGCGAGGAGAGCGCGGAGAAGCTGCGTTCCGAAGCCGATCGTCAGCGCACCGAGATCATCGCTGAAGCCTACCGCGAGTCCGAAATCATCCGCGGCGAAGGGGACGCCAAGTCGGCCGAGATCTACGCTCGCGCCTACAACCGCAACGCCGAGTTCTATTCGTTCTATCGCAGCTTGCAGGCCTATCGCGAAGCCATCGGCACCGACAACGACGTGCTGGTGATTTCCCCGGACAGCGACTTCTTCAAGTATCTGAATCGTGCCACCAAGCGCTGACCAGCGATGAACTGGTCGGATCTGTTCGCGGCGCTGGCGCTGTACCTGGTGCTGGAAGGCATCATGCCGTTTCTGAACCCGCAGGGCGTGAAACGGCTGATGCTGACGTTTGCGAGCCTGGCCGACCGTCAGTTGCGCGTCATGGGGTTGGTGAGCATGGGCATCGGCCTTACGCTACTGTACTTCGTGCGAGCCTGACCGGCGCCGCTTAAGTTTTCTTCCTTTTCGAGCCCCCACATGAGTAGCCATCGTAACGTCGTCGTCATCGGCGCCCAATGGGGCGATGAGGGCAAGGGCAAGATCGTCGATCTGCTGACCAACCGCGTCGGCGGTGTGGTGCGTTTTCAAGGCGGTCACAACGCCGGCCACACGCTGGTCATCAACGGTCGCAAGACCGTGCTGCGTTTGATTCCATCCGGCATCCTGCACGATGGCGTGACTTGCTTCATCGGCAACGGCGTGGTGCTGTCGCCCAAAGCGCTGTTCGAGGAAATGGATGAATTGCAGCGCGCCGGCATCGATGTGCCGAAGAAGCTGCGCATCTCCGAAGCGTGTCCGCTGATCCTGCCGCATCACATCGCGCTCGATAAGGCGCGTGAAGAAGCGGCCGGGGCGGCGAAGATCGGCACCACTGGCCGCGGCATCGGGCCGGCCTATGAAGACAAAGTCGCGCGTCGCGCGATCCGCGTGCAGGATTTGTTTGCTCGCGAACGTTTCGCCGCCAAGCTCGGCGAAGTGCTCGATTATCACAACTTCGTGTTGCGCAATTACTTCAAGGCGCCGGTGGTCGACTTCCAGCAGACGCTGGATGAATCGCTGCAGCTCGCGGAACGCCTGCAGCCGATGGTCGCCGACGTATCGGCTGAAGTGAATGCACTGATCCGCGCCGGCAAGCGCTTGTTGTTCGAAGGCGCGCAGGCGGCGCTGCTCGACATCGATCACGGCACCTATCCGTTTGTGACTTCCAGCAATTGCATCGCCGGCCAGGCGTCGGCGGGCGTCGGCGTCGGGCCTCAGCAGTTGCAGTACGTGCTCGGTGTCGCGAAGGCGTATGCCACGCGCGTCGGCAGTGGGCCGTTTCCGACGGAGTTGGACGATGAAGTCGGCGAGTTCTTGCGCGTGCGCGGTAACGAATACGGTTCGGTGACCGGCCGCCCGCGTCGCTGCGGCTGGTTCGACGCAGCAAGCTTGCGTCGCGCGGTGGAGATCAACGGCATCTCCGGCTTGTGTATCACCAAGCTCGATGTGCTCGACGGTCTGGACACCGTGCGCGTTGCCGTTGGTTACAAAGTGCGTGGCGAACGCCGCGACTTGTTGCCGGTCGGCGCCGAGGCGCTGTCGATCTGTGCGCCGATCTATGAAGAGTATCCGGGTTGGAAGGAAAGCACCGCGGGCGTGAAGACGTTCGATGAGCTGCCGAAAAATGCCCAGGCTTATTTGCGCCGCCTGGAAGTGCTGGTCGGCGCGCCGATCTCGATCATTTCCACCGGCCCCGACCGGTTGGAAACCATCGTTTTGAAACATCCCTTCGATTGAGCCCTCTTCGATTGTCTCGGGCCGGCGCGCGCCGGTAAAAATCGACTGTTACACCGGCGGATCGCGCCGGTGTAAGACTTCGTTGTAGCGTCGTGTGAAGCGCCGATGACAGGCGCAGCGACTCGAAACATCCGCCCGTTCGCGGCGGAACTCAATTCTCGATGAAGAATTGTTTTGGCACGCCAGCGCGCTGCTCGCTGCTGCCCACGTCGACTTCATCGCTTCCTCCAGCAGCGTTTGCGCTGAAGCGACCCGACCCGCACTCATGAAGTCGGCTCGATCCGCAAGGAGATCAAGAAATGGCCTACAGCAACCGAAGTGATTGGAATCGCGATCGCAACGAGCGCGGGCGCTCGCAAAGCGATCGGGATTACGAACGACAGTTTTCCAGACAACAGCAGGAATGGGATGACGACTCGCGCAGCTCGCGCGAACGCATGGAACGTGATTACTACGGCGGCGGTGGCGATTACCGTGCCGAAGGCAGCGAAGGCCGCGGCGGCTATGGCGGTGGCTCGGAAGAGCAGGTATCGCGCTTTGGGCCCGAACGTATGCAACGCGGTTATGGTCAGGGCGACTATGACCAGCGCTTCGGCGATGCCGGCACGCAGTATGGCGGCGGCCAGGGCGGACGTTTCAGCGAAAGCGGTTACGGACGCGGCCGCGAGTATTTAGGCCGCGAAGGCCGCGGCCACTACGGCAACGAAGAAGGCGGCTGGCAAGGCCGCGAACGTGAGCAGTGGCGCAATCGATCCGCTCACGGTGATTACGATCGCGGCGCCAACTACGGCGGCTATAGCAGCAGTGGCACCGGCAACTACGGTGGCTACGGCGGCAGCGGTGGTAGTTACCAAGGGGGCTACGGCGGCGGCTATCAGAGCGGCCAAGGCGGTTACGGCTCCGGCGGCGCCGGCTATCAACGCGGCTACGGCGGTGGAGGTTACGGCTCCAGCGGTGGTGGCTATCAAGGCGGCTATGGCGGCGGTGGCGGCCAAGGCAGTTACGGCTCAAGCGGCGGTGGCTACGGCGGCCAGGGCGGCTATCAACGCTTCGGCCGCGGCATGCACGACATGGATCAGGGCTACAGCAGCTACGGCCAAGGTTTGGACTGGCGCGAAGGTGGTTATGGCAGCCGAGGCGGCGAAGGAAGATACGGCCAAGGCTCGGGCCGACCGAGCGGCGGGCAGGCATACGGTAACTACGCCGGTGGTGGCATGGGCTACGGCGGCGAGTACGGCAGCCAAGGCGGCCGCAGCCAGTTCGGCTCACAAAGCCAATACGGCTCACAAGGCCAGGACTTCGGCCAGCATCGCGGCCGCGGGCCGCGAGGCTATCGTCGCTCCGACGAACGCATCAAGGAGGAAGTCTGCGATTGCCTGTCCGATGACGATCGTCTCGACGCATCAAACATCGAAGTCACCGTGAAGGAAGGCGAAGTGCAGCTTTCCGGCACCGTGACCAGTCGCGAAGACAAGCGTTACGCCGAAACATTGGTCGAACGCCTGTCCGGCGTGAAGGAAGTGCAGAACAGCCTCCGCGTGCAGGATCAGCAGCGCTCTCAAACCGGCAGCACCGGCCAGAGCGCGACGAGCGGCACCACAGGTTCGACCACCTCGGCCACCGGCACGACCGGTTCGGCCGCCGGCAAGGACAAGGGCAGTAGAGAAATGCCGCATTGATGTTTGCATCGATGTTTGCGGGAGGTCGGGGCGCACGCTCCGACCTCCATCTAAACAAGGAACATTCATGAACCCATCAGTCACTCGCCCGGGAACGCCGAGCGCCACCCCCGGCACTCACCCCGTCACCGACATGAAACAGTGCATCGAAGACTGCGAGCGCTGTGCTCGGGTTTGTTTCAGCATGGCGATGAATCACTGCCTGGAGCAGGGCGGCGCGCACGTCGAGCCCAATCATTTCCGCTTGATGACGATCTGCTCGCAACTGTGTCGCGTCACCGCCGACGCCATGCTCGCGAACTTCGTCCTGCACGAGGATTTATGCCGAGCGTGCGCCCGCGTTTGTGAGGAATGCGCCGCCAGCTGTCGCGACCTCGACGGCATGGAAGAGTGCGTGGATGCCTGCGAACACTGCGCCCGCAGCTGCGCGAGCATGCTGAAGCACTGAAGTCGTTCATCCAGCGGGAATCTTAGGGGTTCGCCTGACGGGGCGAGCGCCCGAAGCGTCGACCGGTTCACGTATTGCCAGGCCGCTGCGCCCTAAAGTTGCCTCTGGGCGGCTAGAGGTTATGTAGCACTGTGAAGGGCGAGACGGCGGCAGCAAGCGCACCGGGCACCAAAAACAAAAACACTGGCGTTCTGTTTCTTTACCAGCATTTGTGGGCGTACTCGCAGGGTCGCCGCGGCACGTTGCTCGCCGCGATGGCGATGCTGCTGACCGCTCAATGCGTGCTCCTGAGCGTGCCGTATTTCGCCGGCCACGCGATCAACACGTTGCAAGCTGAAGGCGCGGCGGGTGTTGGCAGAGCGGGTTTGTGGCTGGCGCTGGTCATCGGCGCGACCGCGGTGAGCTGGTTGTTTCATGGCCCCGGCCGGCTGCTCGAACGCAACGTCGCACTCGAAGTTCGCCATCGCATTTCCACCGGTTTGTTCGAGCGCCTGCTGTCGCTGCCGCTGGCGTGGCACGAAAAGAATCATTCGGGCATCACCACCCATCGCGTTCAGCAAAGCAGCAGCGCGCTGTCGGCGTTCACCCAGAGTCAGTTTATTTATCTCAGCAGCGCGGTGCGCCTGGTCGGCCCGATGGTTGCGCTGTGGCTGCTGGAGCCGATCGTCGGCCTGAGCGCGATCGTGGGCTTCGTGGTCATCTGCGTGTCGGTGCTCGCGTTCGATCGCGCGATGATCCGTCTTGCGCACCGGGAGAACGACGCCGAGCGCCGCTACGCTGCGACCTTGCTCGATGCGCTCGGCAATATCACCAGCGTGTTCGCGCTTCGTCAGGCGCGCGCCATGAAGGCTTTGTTGGAACGCCGCCTCGAATCCATCTTTGCGCCGCTGCGTCGTTCGATCGTGCTCAACGAAGCGAAGTGGTGCACCGTCGACGTGAGCAGCAAGGCGCTCAGCTGCGGCTTGGTTGCGTTGTTCGCGTGGCTCGCAGTTCGTCACGCCGGCGGCGGCGCCGCGCAGAAAACAATCATGCTCGGCAGCCTGTACATGGTTTGGGAATATGCCGCCCAAGCGGGCGGCGTGATCTCGGCCATGGCATCGCACTTCCAAACATTCGCTCGTCAGCACGCCGACTTCGCGAGCGCCGATCCGATCCGCGAAGCTGAAGTGAAAGTCCCGCAGGTGATCGACAGCGAACTGCTGCAGGCGAGTTCACCGGATTCCGAGTGCTACATGGTGCGCGACCTGGTGTTCAGCCATCCGGCCGCGCGCAGCGAACGTCCGACGCTCGATCGCGTCAGCGTGACGTTGCAGCAGGGTCGTCGCTATGCGCTGATCGGCAGCAGCGGCTCGGGCAAGAGCACGCTGTTACGAGTGCTGGCGGGTTTGTATGAAGCCGAGCGCATCGTCGTCGATCGACGTAGCGGCCCGACGATCATGGGTTTCTTCGCCTTCGGGAAGAAGTCGGCCGCGGCGCAGGTGCTTCGAAACAATGTCACGCTCGTGCCTCAGGATGCGGAAGTGGTCGAGGGCTCGCTGGCCGAGAATCTTTCGCTGTGCTCAACGCATCACGGCTCGCCGTCCGAGGCGCAGTTCGTGGCGGCGATGGACGCGGCTTGCGTGAGCGAGTTCATCGCGCCGACCGGCGAAGGGCTCACGACGGCAGTGATGGAGAAGGGTGCGAACTGGTCGGGCGGTCAACGCGCCCGGATCGCGCTCGCTCGCGGCATTCTCGCCGCTGGCGAAAGCAACCTCGTCTTGTTCGACGAGCCGACTGCTGCGCTGGATTCGCGCACCGAAGCTCGCGTCTACGACAACTTGTTCGGGATGCTGAAGAACGCCTGCATCGTATCTTCCATCCATCGCCTGCATCTGCTCGATCGCTTCGACGAAGTGATCGTGATGCACGAGGGCCGCGTGGTCGCCCAAGGCCCGGCGCCGCTGCTGGCCGCGACTTCGCCGGACTTCCGTCAGCTGCTCGCCACTTACAAACAAGACGGCCCGCAGGAACCGCCAGCGGCTA
Organism: uncultured Steroidobacter sp.; assembly: GCA_946478975.1. Next base: position 6,859 of record CAMLEO010000075.1, on the reverse strand, counting down.
ACGCGGCGTAGCTGGCTTCGTTTTCAGCCACGCTCGCAAGATTTCAGCCACGCTCCAGGCCTGCGCAATGCAGCCGCCTGGAGCGTATGGCTCTTCGGCGTCGAAGATTTCACTGATGCTGCCGACGCCCGCATCGTAGAGATGCCCGGGGAATGCTTCGAGCAGCGAGCGAGCTTTCGACGCATCGGGATAAACGCGCAAGTACGCGTCGATGTAATGCCCGATGAGCCACGGCCACACCGTGCCTTGGTGATAAGCGGCGTCACGCTCGCGCAAGTTGCCGCGATAATGTTTCTTGTAGTCCTTGTGATCGGAATGCAAGGTGCGCAGGCCGTAGGCGGTGAGCAGCTTGTCGCTCACGACATCGACGACTTGTTTCCAATAGCGTTGATACAAGACCGGATGGTGCAGGGAGATGGCAAAGATCTGGTTCGGCCGGATCGCATCCTCGTTGCCTTCCGGGCCATCGATCACGTCGTAGAGGCAACCGCGCTTTTCGTTCCAGTAACGCTGATTGAAGGAATCGCGAACTTGCGCGGCGAGTGCCTGATACTTCTCGTGCGGCTGACGCAGCTCCATTGCCCACTGCGTCATCAGCTGCAGCGCGTTGTGCCATAGCGCCTGCACTTCGACTGGCTTGCCGCGCCTCGGCGTCACCACCCAGCCATCCACCTTCGCATCCATCCACGTGAGCTGATAACCGTCTGCGGCGGCCGAGATCAGCCCGTCCTTGGGATCGACGTGAATGTTGAAGTGGGTGCCGTCGATGTGATGCTGGACGATCGACTTCAGCACTGGAAACAACTCCCGCACCAGCGCGCGATCGGCGGTCGTCTCGACGTAGCGGGCAATCGCGTGGAAGTACCACATCGTCGCATCGACCGTGTGATACAGCGCCTGGCGCTCGCCTTCTGGAAACAAGTTCGGCAGCAGACCGTCCTTCACGTAGTTGGAGAACGTGGCGAGAATCGCGCCGGCTTCGCGGTAACGTCCAGTGCACAACGTCAGCCCGTCGAGGCTGATCATGGTGTCTCGGCCCCAGTCGCCGAACCAGTGATAGCCGGCGTACACGCTGCGCAATTCGCCGCCGCTCGCCTGGGCGAGCACGCTTTCCTCCAGCCGGCTGCCCGGCAGCACGATGAACTGATCGGCCGCCATCGCCAGTTGTTCGGCGACCGGATCGTCCTGAACCGCGGGCGCGAGCGAGAGCAAGCCGTCGAGGCGTTGTTTCTCCGCTTCGAACACTGCGCCGGCATCGAATTCCAGGCGGTCCCACGCATGCGTCGAAGCGATGAACAACGCCGGTTGATCACGGCGAACCCGGCATAGCAGATAGCCGGGACTGAACGCGCTTTCGTACTCCGGGTCGCCACGGTCGCGCTCGATGCGGTAGACGAAGTTGTTCTCTTCCATCTCTTCGGTGACGAACGCAGTCGGTCCCGGGCGCAGGCACAGGCGCAGCACGATCTCCGAGTCGGTGCGGCGAATCTCGTGTCGCCCGCGCCGCACGTCGAGCGAGAACGTGCCCGTGTGCTGGCGAGGCGATTCGTCGTGACGGCGAAAAGAAACAAACGGCCGCACGTGCAGCTCCAGCGCATCGCCTTCGAGCAGGCGATAGCGCACGCACACGGTATTCTGGTTGTGAACCATCACGATGGACTTTTCGAACACGACGCCGGCGTGCTCGAAGGTCCACACCGCGATCCGGTGATCCAGCCGAAAATCTTTCAGGAACAAATGGGACTCGCCCTCGAAGCGCTCCTCGGCGAATTCGGCGCCGCCCAGGTGCATGCGACGGCCATCGATCGTGACCCACTCATCGCAACGTGAAATCAGAATGTGACGACCCTTCGGCGATGCCAGGTTGGGCACGAACAAGCCGTGATATTTGCGCGCCGGAATGCCGGCAAGCGTGCCGGAGGCGTAGCCGCCCAGGCCGTTGGTCAGCAGCCATTCGCGGCTGCGCAGAAAGGCGGGATCGTTGCTGCGGTCCCAGTTCAGGATGATTTGTCGGTCTTGAATCATTTGGCCTCCTCGGAGCGAGGATTGGAAACGGCGACGCGAGGGGTTGCGGTCAGCAGCACAGCGCACTGCCCTTGGAGTCGCCACGCGCCACGCCCGTGATCGGCGACAGGCTCGAATGTGCCCTGGCCTCTGTAGTCCGGAGACTCGCTGCTCCATAACAGTTGCCAGCCGCAGCCCCGGGGCGGTGCGAGCAGCGGTTCGGCGATCGATTCGGGCGCGAGTTCGTGGGCGAGATTCACCAGCAACAAGCGATCGCCGTGATCGGCGTCGAACCATCGCAGCACCAGCGCATGTTCGCTCAGCGTCGCGCCGTCGATGGCGCTCACATCCTGTCGTGAGATCACCGGATCTCTGGCGCGTAGCTGCAGCAGATCGCGATGAAACTTCAGCACCGCGCGGTTGCGTTCGCACTCATTCCAATCGAGCTTGGAGTCTAGGAAAGTCCGCTCGGCGCTGGGATCCGGAATCAACGCTTGCACCTGGGTGTCCGCGTACGCATCGAACTGACTGACGAATTCACGACGGCCGGCGTGCACCTGCTTGGAAAGATTTTCAGTGTGGTCGGCGAAGAACGTGAACGGTGTGGAGGCGTTGAATTCCTGGCCCATGAACAGCAGCGGCGTCTGCGGCGCGAGTAACGTGAGCGCAGCGAGCGCGCGATAACGCGGCGGCGCGCAGTTCGCTTCCAGGCGAGCGCCTGTGAAAGTGTTACCGACCTGATCGTGATTCTGCAGGAAGATGACGCACGCCTGCGCACCTCGATGGCGAAACGGCGAGCCGCGCGGTTGTTTCTGCCATGCGTACCACTGGCCTTGATACAAGAACCCGCGACGAATGCATGAGATGAATTCCTGCGCCCGCCCCGAGTAGTCGTGGAAATATCCGTCGCGACTGCCGGTGAGCGCGACGCGTGCGCTGTGATGAAAGTCATCGTTCCACATGGCATCGATGTCGAACCCGCCGGACTCGATCGGCAACAGATGCTCGCTGCACTGTGGCTCGTTCTCCGCGATCATGATGATTCGTCGCGGCTGCGCCGCTGCCCGGGCGCGCTGTGTGAGTTCGGCGAGCAGATGCGTGGGGCTGGAGTCGAAGATCGATTGCGTCGCGTCGAGACGAAAGCCGTCGAGATGAAACTCACGAATCCAGTAACACGCGTTCCCGATGATGAAGTCGCGCGCGCCCTGGTTGTATTCCTCATCCAGATTGAACGGCTCACCCCAGTCGGTCTCGTAGCGGCGGCTGAAGTAGTGTGGGCTGAAACAGTGCAGATAATTGCCATCGGGCCCGAGATGGTTGTAAACCACGTCGAGAATGACAGCGAGCCCGAGCGCATGCGAACGATCGACGAAACGTTTGAACGCTTCGTGATCGCCGTAGTTATGATTCGGCGCGAACAGTTGCACGCCGTCGTAACCCCAGTTCCAACGTCCCGGGCACTGCGCCACCGGCATGACTTCGAGCACTGTGATGCCCAGGTCTCGCAGATGGTCGAGCTTGCGAATTGCGGCATCGAATGTGCCTTCGGGCGTGAAGGTGCCGATGTGCATCTCGTAGATGACCTGGCCTTCAATGCCGACACCGCGCCAGTGTGCGTCCGTCCACTGAAACGCATCGGGCACGACAATCTGCGACGGGCCGTGCACGCCTTGCGGTTGAAAGCGCGAGCACGGGTCCGGCCACGGCCCTTTGCCATCGACTCGATATTTGTAGAGCCTGGCGGAACCGCTCGTGGCGCCGGAAAAATAACCACTGTCTTCGCGGCTCAATGCCAGCGGTTCACCGCCGTCTTCGAACACCACGTCGACACGCCTCGCCTGCGGCGCCCACACACGGAACCACGATCTGCCGTTCACATGGACGGCACCCAAAAGTTCACGGTGCGAAGGAGGCAGTCCTGCCATCGGCGCGGAAAATCTCGGTCGGGGAGACACGAGATCAAGCGATCAGCCGCGAATTAGGTTCCGCCGCTGCGATGCCGGCGAATGCGCTACTATGCGCGCCTTCTTCTTATCGATGAGATGGTGCCCAGGAGAGGACTCGAACCTCCACGGATCGCTCCACTGGTACCTGAAACCAGCGCGTCTACCAGTTCCGCCACCTGGGCATTTTGGAAGGGAACGCGGGGCTGCCCACGCCAGGAGGCGCGCAATGTACCCATGACCTACAGGGGTGTCAATGACAACCCCTCAAGATCCCCATAAAGATTCTATGAAGCTAAGAAAAAAAACCCGTAAAGCAAAAAAACCGGCGCGTTCGCCGGTCAACCGAACGACCCGCCCGGCCCGGCCGAAGCGCGATCAACCCGCCATCCCGGCGGTGCTGCAGGCAGCGGGCCGCCCGCTGAACTTCGATGAGCTCGCCGTGCGCGCAGGCCGCGGCGGCGCTTCGGCTCGCAAACGGCTCAATAAAGAGCTGGAGGAGCTGTTGCAGGCCGGGACCATCATTCGTAACCGGCGCGATGAATATTGCCTGCGCGAACGGCTGTCGTTGATCGTCGGCACCGTCAGCGCGCACAAGGATGGTCACGGCTTCTTGATGCCGGACGATCGCTCGGCGCCGATCTATCTCGCGCCGAGGCAGATGCAGGAAACCATGCACGGCGACCGCGCGGCCGTGCGCGTCAGCGGCACTGACCATCGCGGCCGGCCCGAAGGCTCGATCGTCGAGGTCCTGGAGCGCAACACGCGCGAGATCGTCGGCCGTCTTTATGACGAATCGGGCATCTGGTTCGTCGTCCCGGACAACCCGCGCATCAGTCACCGAGTGCTGGTCCCTCGCGAGCGCTTGGGCGACGCGCGGGCCGGACAAGTCGTGCTGGTGAAGCTCGTCGAACAGCCGTCGCGAACGGCGCAACCGTTGGGTCACATCACTCGCGTGCTCGGCGAACATGCCGCACCAGGCATGGAGACCGACATCGCGATTCATTCGCACGGTCTGCCGTTCGAATTCCCGCGCGAAGTGATCGAGGAGGCGGAGGCGTTCGGCGCATCCGTGCCGGCGTCAGCGAAGCGCGGTCGTGAGGACCTGCGTGATCTGCCGCTGGTGACGATCGACGGCGAAGACGCCCGCGACTTTGACGACGCGGTCTACTGCGAACAAGTGCGAGGCGGCGGCTGGCGGTTGCTGGTCGCGATCGCCGATGTCGGCAGTTATGTCGAGCCGAATTCGGCATTGGATAAAGAAGCGCAGCTGCGCGGCACCTCGGTGTATTTCCCGAATCGTGTGCTGCCGATGCTGCCCGAGGCGCTGTCGAACGGCCTGTGCTCGCTGAACCCGCACGTCGATCGCCTCTGCATGGTGTGCGAGATGCGCGTCAACGCCGAAGGCAAAGTCACACGCGCGCAATTCTATGAAGGACTGATGAAGTCGGCCGCCCGCCTGACCTATACGAAGGTCGCAGCCTATCTCGCGAACCCGACGGCGGGGCACGAGCCGCAGGTCACGGCAGTGGGGCCGCAGATCACCAGTCTGTATGGCGTCTTCCAGGCGCTGCATCGGGCTCGCGTTCAGCGTGGCGCGCTCGATTTCGATGCGCCCGAGGTGAAGGTGCATTTCGACGCCAACGGGCGCATTGCCTCGATCGTCGAAGCCACGCGCAACGACGCGCATCGGCTGATCGAGGAATGCATGATCGCCGCGAACGTGCAGGCCGCGCGCTTCCTGAAGAAACATAAGATTCCGACGCTGTATCGCGTCCACGGCTCGCCCGAAGAAGAGCGCCTCGAAACGCTGCGGCAGTTCCTGCAGGGCTTCAACATTCATCTGCCCACGGATCGTGACCTCGATCCGAAGGACTTGAGCGAGGTGTTGCAGCAGGCGCTCGGTCATGAGGAAGCACACCTGATCCAGACGGTGGTGATTCGCTCGATGCCGCAGGCGGTGTATCAACCCGAGAACATCGGTCACTTCGGCCTGTCGCTCGCTGAATATGCGCACTTCACCTCGCCGATTCGCCGTTATCCGGACTTGATGGTCCATCGTGGCATTCGGCACGTCGTGCGCGGCGGGACGGCTGAAACGTTCCCATGGACGCCCGGAATGGTGTCGACGTTGGGTCAGTCGTGCTCGTTCACCGAGCGACGCGCCGACGAAGCGACGCGCGATGCGCTGTCGTGGCTCAAGTGCGAGTACATGCGCGACAAGTTGGGCGAAGAGTTCGACGCCATCATCTCCGGCGTCGTCGACTTCGGTGTGTTCGTGCAGCTGAAGGGCTTGCACATCGACGGCCTGGTGCACGTGAGTGCGTTGGGCGCCGATTACTTCTCGCGCGATCGTTCCGGCTTCCGCATGGTCGGCGCGCGCAGCGGGCGCACGTTCAGGCTCGGCGATCATTTACGCGTGCGATTGATCAATGTGGTCATCGACGAACGTAAAATCGACTTTGAGCTCGCGGAGCCCGGTGGCGGTCAGCGCATGGTGCGCGGTCCGTGGCAACGGCGCCGCGGCCAGCATCGAGGCCGATGATGACTGAGACTTCCATGATCTTTGGGCTGCACGCGGTGCGCACACTGCTGCAGCAGCGGCCCGAACGCGCAGGGCTTTTGTTGTTACAAAAAGGGCGCGACGACGCCCGCATGCAGGAGCTGGTGCAGCTCGCGCAGGCAAAGTCGGTCAAGACCGAGTGGCGCGATGTGAAGGAACTGGATCGGCTCGCGGGCAGCGAACGTCACCAGGGCGCGTGCCTGCAGATTCGCAGTGTCGGCGTGTTGGGCGAGGGCGCGCTCGATGATCTGCTCGATGCGGCCACGTCGCCGCCGCTGTTGCTCGTGTTGGATGGTGTGCAGGACCCGCACAATCTCGGCGCATGCATGCGCACCGCCGACGCTGCGGG
>CAMLEO010000074.1 GCA_946478975.1 uncultured Steroidobacter sp. | reverse complement strand
CACCCACGTCCTTGGATCGACCACTATCCTGATGGCATTGCCTGGGACGTGGAGCTGAACCTCAAGCCGGTGCACGAGCAGGTTCTCGCGGCGTGCGCGAGGGCGCCCGATGCCTTGGCGCTCGACTTCGTCGGCGGCAGGATCACCTTCGGCCAACTCGCTGGCGCCATCCGCGCCTTCGCCGGGGCTCTGCAGGCCAAATATGGCGTGCCGCAAGTCTCTTCCGGCGATCTGCTGCGCGACGCGGTCGCCCGCGGCACCGAGCTCGGCAAACAAGCGAAAGCGGTGATGGACGCTGGCCAGCTGGTTTCCGACGACATCGTGCTCGGGCTGATCCGCGAGCGCCTGGGCCGGCCGGATGCCGCCAACGGTTTCATCCTCGACGGCTTTCCTCGCAACATTCAACAGGCGCAATCCCTGAGCTCGCTGCTGGAGGAGATCGGCCAGCCGCTGGATGCGGTGCTGCTGATGGAAGTGCGCAACGAAACGTTGATGAAACGGCTCGCCGGCCGTCGCATCTGCCAGAAGTGCGGCACGGTCTACAACATCCACACGCTGCCCGCCGGCGTCACCACCTGCGCCAAGGATGGGACCGAGCTGTATCAGCGGCCGGACGATAAGGAAGAAGTGATCGGCAAGCGCCTGGAAGTGTATGACCAGCAGACCAAGCCGCTGATCGAGCACTATTCCAGGATCGGCCTGCTGCGCGCCGTCGCCGGCGAAGGCGAGCTGGACGAGGTGTTCGAACGCATGGAAGCCGCCGCGCTCGCGAAGGCGGTGCCCGCGTCGAAAGTCAAAGTCACCAAGGTCAAGTCGAGTGCCAAGTCGGCTCGCACCGGCTCGGTGAAGACGTCCAAGCCTGCCGCGAAAAAGAAGGGCGCTGCTCCAGCCAAGGCCGCGACTCAGGCCAACAAGCCCGCGGCCAAGAGCAAGTCGGCCAAGAGCAAGTCGGCCAAGGCCAAAGCGCCGGCCAAGAAAGCGGCGAAGAAGTCGGCGAAAAAGTCAGCGGCGGCGAAAAAACCCGCTGCCAAGAAGTCCGCGCCGGCGAAGAAGTCCGCCAAGGCCCGGCGGAAGAAATAATCGTCACGCGAGAGCGGCGTCAGCCGCCGCTCTCCTGCAGCTTCGCGATCATCCGATCGCCAATCGCTGCTTTACGCCAGCCGTTCGCCAGCCGCTCGGTGCGACGTGAAAACACCAGCTGTTCCACATCGCGACGCGTCGCCAGCAACTCCGGGCTGATCTTCAATTCCTCCGCCTGCGCGCGCGCGAAGTTCATGAGCTTCGTGACCAGCGCCAGCTGCTGTGAGTCCGGCCTCGGCGGCGGCGAGAACGGCGGCTCGCTGGTTCCCAACTCGCGACCGCGTTCGATTAGGGCAAGCAATTCCGGCCCGCGACGTTTGACCACACCGGCCGGCAGGTTGCGAATTGTTTCTAACTGCGACACCTCGGTCGGCATCCGCTCCGCAATCTCGCGAAGCGCATCGTCCGCCAGGATCCAGCCGCGCGGCTTGTCGTGTTTGATCGCTGTTTCTTCGCGCCATTGCGCCAGCAACTTGGCAGCGGCGCGCTGCTCGGGCCGCAGGCGATCCAATCCTTTCAAACGTTTCCAGGCCGCTTCCGGCTCGGTGCGATGAAGCGCGGGATCTTCCAACTCCCGCGTGTCTTCGAACAACCACGGCGTGCGCCCGGCCTCATCCAGCGCTTCGCGCAAGCTCAGATACAGCGGCACCAGGTAGCGCACGTCATCTTCGGCGTACTGCAATTGTTCCATGCTCAACGGGCGCCGCGACCAGTCGGTGCGCGTGTGACCTTTATCGAGCGTCTGCCCGAGCCGTGCGGCGACCAGCGCGCCGTAGCCGATCTGCGCCGGATAACCCAACAACGCACCAGCGATCTGCGTATCAAAGATCGGCCCGCCGAGCACCGTGTCTCGCATCGCGACCGACATCACTTCCAGGTCTTGCCGAGCCGCGTGCAGCACCTTGGTGCGCCGGCGGTCGTTCAGAAAATTCCACAGCGGTTGTAAATCGGGCAGGGCGAGCGGATCGAACAGCACGCAGGCGTTCGCGGTCGCGGCCTGGATCAGGCACAGCTTGGGAAAGTAGGTGCTCTCGCGCATGAACTCGGTGTCCAGCGCGACGAAGTCGCCCTCGGCCAGAGAATTCAAGGCCTGTAGAAGTTCAGCGGACGTGGTGACCGGTGGCGCGGGCTGCATGAACGAGTGGATAAACGTGCGTGTACAATTCCTGGCGGGATTCGAGCCAGCGCGTGACGCGGCTTGGATGGCATTATAGGGGAGTCGCTGGCTTTGCATCGAAGGCAGCAAGACGCGGGCGGTCATGGTCATTTTGCGGTTCATGCAAAGCTTCCTCGACATCGCGCTGTGGCGAAAGGGTCCGCAGGACCTGCCGGCGTCGCCGCTGCTCGCGATGCTGGTGCTGATCGCATACATGGCGGCCGGGTTCGTGCGCATGCAACTGTTCGCGCTCGACCTGGAAGCGTCGCTGCTGTTCATTTGCATCGATGCGCTGATGCTGGGCAGCTGGCTGTGGCTGGTGCTGGCGTTCTTCGGCCGCCGGCAGCGCTTCGTACAAACACTCACCGCGACGTTCGGCGTCGGGCTGCTGGTGCTGCTGTTCGATGTGACGTTGCGCGTGCTGCAGCTCAGCTTCGGCTTCGGCGGCTGGCTGATGGTGAACTGGCTGATGCTGCGCTTCGTGATCACCGCGCTGGTGCTGGGGCGCATTTTCATGTTGGCGTTGGACCGCGGTTTGATCACCGGCATGGGGCTCACCGTGGCCATCATTTGTTCCACTCAGGCTGTCGTGCAGCTGATGCTCGACCTTCGCGGCTGATGATTCACTAACAATGCACGTTCACATCCTTGGCGTCTGCGGCACCTTCATGGGCGGGATTGCGGCACTGGCGCGCGCTGCCGGTCATCGCGTCACCGGCTCGGATCAAAGCGTTTATCCGCCGATGTCCGATCAGCTGCGCGAGCTCGGCATCGAGATCATCGAAGGCTACGGCCCGGAGCAGCTGAAGCTGAATCCCGACATCGTGGTGGTCGGCAATGTGATGAGCCGCGGCAATCCGCTCATCGAAGCGCTGCTGGAAAGTGATATTCCCTATACGTCCGGCCCGGAGTGGCTCGCGCGGCACGTGCTTCACAAGCGTTGGACGCTGGCGGTCGCGGGCACGCACGGCAAGACGACTACATCGAGCATTCTCACCTGGCTGCTCGAATACGCCGGGCTGGATCCGGGCTTCCTGATCGGCGGCGTGCCGGGCAACTTCAATGTGACGGCGCGGCTCGGCACCGGTAAACATTTCGTCGTCGAGGCCGACGAGTACGACACCGCGTTCTTCGACAAGCGCGCCAAGTTCGTGCATTACCGGCCGCGCACCGCCGTGCTCAACAATCTCGAGCACGATCACGCTGACATCTACCCCGACGTCGCATCGATCCAGTGGCAGTTCCACCAGCTGATGCGCATGGTGCCGCGTCACGGCCTGGTGGTCGCCAACGCGGGCGACGCCAACGTCATGCACGTGATCGACATGGGGTGCTGGACGCCGGTGGAACGTTTTGCCGGCGGCCCGAGCAGTGGAGACACCGCGTGGTACGTAGTCGCGCCTGCGGGCGGCGACTATGCAAATTTCACCATCATGGAAGGCAACAGCACCATCGGCGAAGTGAGCTGGTCCATGGTCGGTCGTCACAATGCTGAGAATGCGTTGGCTGCGATCCTCGCGGCGCGCGGCGCGGGCGTCGATATCCAAACATCCATCGCCGCATTGAAAGAATTCCAGGGCGTGCGACGACGCATGGAAGTGCGCGGTGTAGTCAATGGCATCACCGTTTATGACGATTTCGCGCACCATCCGACCGCGGTCGCCACCACCATCGATGGATTGCGACGGAAGATCGGTTCGGCCAGGCTGATCGCGGTGCTGGAGCCCCGCTCGAACACCATGAAGCTGGGCACGCATGCGGCCGCGCTGGCCGGCGCGCTGTCGCAGGCGGATCAGGTGTGGATGTATCAAGGGCCCAATGTGAATTGGGATGTTGCCGGCTCGGTGGCGGCGCTGGGCTCACGGGCCCGCACGATCAAAGACCTGGAGCAGTTGATCACGCAGCTGGACCAGTCGCTGGTCAGCGGCGATCACGTTCTTATCATGTCTAATGGCGGCTTCGGCGGAATTCACGGAAAGTTGCTGGAGCGGCTGAGGAAACGTTAGAGACGCAAGAAGGACTCATGAGCGAGGTCCTGCCTTTATTTCCGTTGAATACGGTGCTGTTCCCGGGCGGGCCGCTGCGCCTGCGCATCTTCGAGCCGCGGTATCTGGACATGATCAGCCGCTGCATGCGGGAGAACGGCGACTTCGGCGTCGCGCTGATCACCGAGGGCAAGGAGACGGGCACGGCGCGCACCATGCAGGTTGGCACCACAGCTCACATCGTCGACTTCGAACGTCTCGACGATGGCCTGCTCGGCATCACCGCGCGCGGCGCGCGTAAGTTCGACATCGTGAATGTGACGACGCAGAGCGACGGCTTGAACATCGCCGAGGTGAATTACCTGGAAACCGAAGCGGCGATGGAGATTCCCGAGGACCTGGGCATTCTCGCGGAACTGCTCAAGCAGGCGTTCGTGCAAGTCGGCGCCGCGTACGCCGACGAGACGCCGCATTATGAGAACGCGAGTTGGGTGGGCATGCGCCTCGCCGAGATCCTGCCGCTGCCCATGCTCGAAAAGCAGCAGTGCCTGGAGATGACCGACGCAGTAGAGCGCTTGCGGCTACTGCGCGAACGCTTGGATATTCGCCAGGCCTGACGCTACGCGCTTCGCCGCCGCGTGAAAGTCACGAACGCGAGCGCGATCACCGCGAACCAGATCAGCGCCGCCCAGCCGATCACGCCGTCATAAGAGCCCACCAGCTCCACATATTCAGCCGAAGGATTCACGACCGTGGCCTCGCGCAGCACCGCGATGAATGCCACGCCTGCCGCATGCAGGCCGATGTTGCCGGCGATCGCGCCGGTGCGTAAGCGGATGAGCGCGAACAACACCCCCAGCATCGCGAGCGCAAAGAACGAATCGGCGAACGTCAGCGGCTGCGCGTAACGTTCGAACAAGTGGCCGAGCACTTCGAAGCCGTGGATCCATGACACCTGGTCCGCCGGCACCTTGAGCTTGCCCCCGAGGAAGTGCAGCGATGCATATAACAAGCTCGGCGCGATGACCGCGGCCGCGGTGCTGGAGGTTCGCGCGACTGCGCTGAACAGCACGCCGCGGAAGAATGTTTCCTCGATGAAGGCGACCGTGAAGCCGGTGAGGATTCCGCCCGCGATCAGCCCGAGCCACGTGCCTTCGAAGCCCGGCTTCACCATGCGAATGTCCAGCCCCAGCAGCAACGCTGTGAGCGGCAGCATCAGCGCCACTCCGCCTGCAAAGCCGAGGCCCAGCTGAATGAGGAACTGCCGGCGCGGCAGGCCGTAGCCCATCGCTTCCTTGCCGGACAGCCCGAGCCTCCTCGTCAGCACCACCAGCCCGACCAGCGCGATCAGCATGGCGACGCGATTCATCACCCGATGCACCGGTTCGATCGAGACCAGGCTGACCAGCCACCAGGCCGGGTAGGTGAGCGCGGCGGCCACCAGCAGCGCGCCGACCAGCAGCGCAACGAACAACGCAAAAGAACGCATGAGTCAGGCGATTAGCACCAAGTGGAAGTCGAGCAAGCCGGCATTTCTCGGGTTATGCACAGTTATGTGACCGATTTGCGCTGCCGGCCGGGCCTAGAGTACCGCACCGAGGGGCACGGAACTTTACATGCAACTTTAACTGCAATGGAGACAGCAATCATGGATGACATCAAGGCCTTGAGCATCGTGTCTGCGCTGGCGAACGGCGTCAACCCGCAAACCGGCGAAGTGTTCGACGTCGACTCGCCGTATCAGTCCGGCGATGTGATTCGCGCGCTGTACATCGCCGTGCGCGCACTCGAGACCACCACGCGCACCAAGCTGCGGCCCGGCCGCACTCGCATGCCGTCCAACGCGGGTAAGCCGTGGAGCGAGAATGAAGATCTCGAACTGCTGGAAAAGTTCGACGAGGGCCTGACGATCGCGGAATTGGCGCGGGCTCACGACCGCACGCCCGCGGGCATTCAGGCGCGGCTGGAACGCCATGGCCGTCTGCCGGCGCAGGGCCTGCAATGGCGCGGACGAAACGGCAAGACGCTGGCGGAGGCCGCGAATGGCGGCGAGCAATAGTCATGCGAAGCGCATCGTTGTCAGCCCGCAGCGATCCTGTTCCAATGTCGCGCAGCTGGAATTGCCCGCGCCACCGTCGTGTTCGATGCGAGAGCACAAGTCGATCAATGTCGCCACGCTGGTTGTCGTCGGTTGCGTCCGCAACGGAGCTAAAACCGTGCGGCGCGCGCTGGAAACATTGGCGCGCGCCACCGCCGACTTTGCGAGCGTTCAGTTCCTGGTCGTCGAAAGCGATTCCACCGATGCGACTCTCGCTGAGCTCACGCGCCTGCGCGAGCAGTCCGAGCGCTTCCAGTTCATCTCGCTGGGAGCGTTGGCTGAACGCATTCCCGCGCGTACCGAACGCATCGCTCACTGCCGCAATCGTTACCTCGAAGAGCTGCGTAACAACTCGCGTTACGCATCCGTCGATTACGTGATGGTCGCCGACCTCGACGGCGTGAACAACGATTTGCGGCGCGAGGCGGTGGCAACGTGCTGGAGCACGGACATTCCCTGGGATGTCGTCACCGCCAATCAGCGCGATGCGTACTATGACATCTGGGCGCTACGTCACCCGGACTGGTGCCCGGTCGATTGTCAGCAGCAGTACGCTCGTTTGCGCGCGATGTTCGAGAAGCCGCGCGCGCTGGCGATTGCCATCCATTCACGCATGGCGCGGCTGAGTCCGAGAGCGGCGTGGATCGAAGTGGACTCGGCGTTCGGCGGGCTCGCGATCTATCGGCGCGAAGTGCTGCTCGCCGGGAATTATAGCGGCGTGCAGGACGGGCAGAGCGTTTGTGAGCACGTGCCGTTGCATGCGCAGCTGCGAGCGCAGGGATCACGCATCTTCATCAATCCCGCGCTGATCAATGCGCGTCGCACCGATCATTCAGCGCGCATTCGATTGCACGTTCGGCTGCGCCGTGAGATCGAGGCGTTCGGGAAGCGGCTGCGCGATCGCTGGCGAAGCTGACGCGGTCGCGAGCAATTCCGCGACGATCTGATCGGCGTTGAAGTATTCGGTACAGCGCGGGGCGAATGCCGCCGAGCGACGCCGATAGTGATCGATGTGCATCAACACGTCGCCGAGCAGCTCGCCGCTCTGGTCCATGTTCGCGGCCGTCAATCCCACTGCGCCGGCAGGCAGATGTTCCGCGAACAACTGACAATCGACATGGGTCAGCGTAATGCGGCCCGTGTCCCAGGCATTGCGCCACTTCATGCGGATCTGGCGTGCCTGCTCGTGCAAATGGAACATTGAGTAGACCGCGGCGGGCTCGCGGCCCGGTTCGACGATCGCTGCGAACGTGGTGAGCAATTGACCTTGCGCGTCTCTTTGTTCGAGATCGACGTGCGCATAGGTGCCGCGGCTCATCGGCTCTTGCCAGCGAGCTCGCAGCAACAGCGAGCGCGCGCCGGCCGGGATTGCGAATTCGCCGCTCACCGGTGAATCGGTGAATGAGATTGCGCCGGCACTCGACGGTTGCCAGGCGATCTCGGCGGAGCTCACATGATCGAGCGGAGTCACGTTGGCGGCGAGCTCGCGTAAGTGACGTTGGTTCTCGTCGTGAATCTGTTCCGACAGCCAGCAGCCGCCGGGCACGATGACCGGCACGCCCGCACTCAACATTTCCAGCAGCACGCCGCTGCAGCGTGCGTAGTAACGAGTGCTGTCATAGAGCAGCAGCCCCACGTCGGAACTGCGCACCAGCTCAGCGTAACGCTCCAGCTCCAGCGGAAAGGGCGCGTACACGATCGGCGGCGTCGCGCTGTGCTCGCCCAGATTCTTGACGGCGGAATCGAGCGCGCGTCGCAGATCGCGGCGGCGGGTCTGCATGACGAGTTGCGCGCGGCCTTTGCTCAGATAGCTCGACCACAGCTTGCGTACCACGATGGGCAGCTCGTGATATCCCTTTTCGCGGCGGCTGTGGCCGAGGCACGCGATGCGCACGCTGTCGTCCGGCTGCTTCGGCGGCACGGGCAAAAGAAACAATGGATGCACCGGATACGGCAGCGTCTGAAACGGCGCGACGTCCAGGAACTGATATTGCGCAGTCAGCTCGTGGGTCGTGCAATACAAATGCACCCGATAATTCGGAATGCGGCTCAGCGCCTGCGACAGGATCTCGCGCATGAAATCGCGACTCGCCCGCTGTTTGGGATAGTCCGGATCGCGACCGTGAAACAGGCCGAGATGGAACTGCAGATGCCAGTGCACGCGCTGGTACTCGGCCGGGGCGTTTTGTAGAAACCGCGCGAGCCCTTCCAGGTCGAGCTCGGAAGCCGAGGCGAAGAACACGTGATCGCCGTCGCCCGGACGGATACTGGTGAGCAGGGCGGCGCAGTCCTGGGTGAAACTCTCGATGTAACGCTCACGTTCGCGCGCCCGCCATTTCTCGCGCGTTTGCGCCCACCAGCGGCTCAGCGCGCCCTTCGCATTGCCGGCTTTCAGCGTGCGTTGTGAGTAGCTCTTGTGACGAAACGCCGCGTGCGACTGCCAGCTCGGCGGCAGCGCGGCGAAATCCCGAAACTCACGATGCATGGCGAGCACGGGCTGGAACCCGGCTCGTTCCGCGGCCGGTAACACGCAACTGGCATACGTGTAGTAGTGCCCACCCAAATCCCTCATGGAGTGGTCGATGAGGACGAATTTTCTTGCCATGCGACGGGCCCGCCTACCGACGAGCGCGGCGGATCGGACGATAGGTTCTCGATGCCTTGATCGCATCGGATCGTACGCGCCGCGAGCGTTTCCTGCAGCAGTCGGTCCAACGGATTGACTTCTCCACTCGGGGCGCGGGAGCGGTGATGTAGGTGAAATGCGATGGCGCGATGGCGGACGTAGTTGCGTCGGATGCCGATATGTAACAGGCGTGCCGCAAATTCACGGTCTTCGGGTCCCCAGCCATTGAAGCGCTCATCGTAGCCGTTTATCTGCAACGCATGCGCACGCCAGAACGATTGGTTACAACCTTGAATGCCGCCAAGCGCGTTTTTCACGCGTGATGCGACTCGGCTGGCCAGCCGGCTGTGCCAGGCATAGAGCCGGCGTTGCAGGCCGGGCGTCCACCAGCCGAGCGACAGCTGCGCGCCGTTCAGCAGGCGCTGGGTGACTTCGGGCGAGAGTTGCGGCCTCGCTCCCTGGATGAAGCAATCGCGCCGCGCGCAGGCGATGTGGTCGGCGATGAAATGTCGATGCAGCAGCATGTCGCCATCGACCAACACTATGTACTCGTGAGCTGCGGCGGCGATGGCGCGATTGCGCGAACGCGCGAGCCGGAAGCCTTCGTCCGGCTGCCACACATGCTGAACGGGCACGTTCAGTCGCGGCCGCCAGCGCTCCACCACTGCCGCGGTGGCCGGCCCGGAGCCGTCGTCGGCAACAACGACTTCATCGGGCAGAACGCTCTGGCGCGCGACGCTGCCGAGCGTCAGCTCCAGCGCCTCAGGCCAGTTATAAGTCGTGATGATCAGACTGGTGCGCATACAGGGCATAATAGTCGAGGCGCCCAGGCGCGGGCCTGCGAACACTCATTTCATGAACTGCGTTGCGCCTCCAATCGCCTGCAGCAAGGCGCAAAGCGCAGCCCTTATGTCGATAAGGGCAAGCTTTGTAACGCAGCGGCAGGCGATTCGAGGCGCAACCCATCGAAGGAATGTCCCTATAATGGGACGAGCTATTGCGGTTCAGGTCGTTGTTGGTCCTCCCTTGAGTACGCCAGTACACAGCGGTCGTCCCGCCTAGCCCTGAACCGCAATAGCTCGTCGCAGCTCATGAAATGAGTGTTTGCAGGCCCGACTGCGCCGCCGCCTCATGCAGGAGTCAAATTTGTCCGTTTCGTATGTGTTCGCCTCCAGGGAGTCGAGGCGGCCCCGGCGTTGGCTGAATCGCTGGTGGCCGAGCGTCCGCCTGCGCGCCGACCCCCTGCAGCAGCTGCGCGTCGAGGGACGATATGCGCCGGTGAGCATCGCGAACTGGAAGCTGATTCCAGGCATGACGCGGCATCTGCTAGCGACGCGCGGCGCGCGGCCGTTGACGTTCTCGACCGACCGCCGGCTCACGATCGTGATTCCGTACCGTGATCGCGAGCATCACCTCCGCCAGCTGATGCCGGTGCTGACGGCGAAGCTGCGGGAGCAGCGGCTCGCGTATCGGGTGCTGGTGGTGGAGCAGGAGCCGGGCTCGCTGTTCAATCGCGGCCGGCTGTTGAACGCCGGCATTCATTACGCCGCCGATTTCACCGATTACTACTGCCTGCACGACGTCGACGCGGTGCCGATCGTTGCTAATTACGCCTGTCCGTCGCAGCCCTTGCGGCTGGTGAATGAAATCGTCGGCGCGCATGGTAAAACTCATCGCAGCGAATATTACTTTTCCGGCGCCGTATCGATTCGCAAGGAGCAGGTGCAGGCCGCGAACGGTTATTCGAACGAGTACTGGGGCTGGGGCAAGGAAGACGACGATTTCTTTTTCCGGCTGCTGCTGAGCGAGCTGCTGTGTTATTACGATCTGCAAGGCACGTATCAGGATCTGCCCAATCCGTCGCACCAGCAAACACAGCGACGGTATCCCTGGGCGCCGCCGCACGTCCGGCGCAATCGCCGGCGCCGCAGCCTGCTGCTGCGGGGGCTGGCGCGTCCCGCCGACGACGGCTTGAGCACGCTGCGTTATGAAGTGGTCGAGCGCAGCGGCAACGCCGAGTTCGGGCCCGAGTACGAAAAAATTCGGGTGCGTTGGTGAGCGCTCATCTCACCGGCACGCTCATTCACATTTGAAGGATTGCAAGGTTGAAGCGCACTTCGTTGTCCGCTGCGGCGGTCGGTCTGGCAGTGCTGTCGCCGCTTGCGCAGGCGCGTGGCGTCAGTCCCTATCTGCCCTTGAATATGTCGCCGGAAATGGAACGGCAGATCGAGCGCGTGCTGATTCTGGCGGACAAGCCGATTCTGTCGCGCCCCATCCCCGCCGCGGTCGTGCTCGATGCCTTGCCCGCGGCCTGTCGCATCGATGAGGTGCTGTGCGGCCAGGTCCGCCGGTACCTGAATCGTTACATGCGCAAGCTGAATGTCGATCAGGCCAGCATCGAAGGCGTGTCGGGCGACAAGTCGAACCCCATTCCCAACAGCTACGGCACGCCGAACGACAGCACTTATCAAGCCTCGGCCACCGCGCACTGGCAGGTGCACGATCACGTGATCCTCAGCGTCGGCGCGGTCGCTTACGAGCATGAAGTCAACCCGACCGGCTCGATGCTCAGCATCGGCTTCGATTGGGCGCAGCTCGACGTCGGTTTTCGGCCGCACTGGTATTCGCCGTTCACGGACAGCGCAATGCTGATCAGCACCGAAGCGCAGACGCTGCCGTCGATCACGTTGTCCAACTACCGGCCGCTCGGGTCACTCGGCTTCACGTACGAAGTGTTCTTGGGCGAGATGGAAGAGTCCGATCGAATCGCGTTCGGCACCAACTGCAATCCGGTCGCGCCCCCGCAGGCCGGCGAGACCTGCACCGCCGGCAAGCCTCGGCTCGGCGGTATGCGCATCGGCATTCAGCCCACGCCCGGTTGGTCGCTGAGCGCGAATCGACTGCTGCAGTTCGGCGGTGGCAAACGCGACGGTTCGTACAGCAGTTTCCTGCGTGCGCTGTGGCGGCCGCGTCAGTACGACAATCGCAGCCAGACGCTCGGTCAGGACCAGGAGTTCGGCAACCAGCTGGCGTCGTTCACCAGTCGTTTCATCTTCCCCGGGCAGACGCCGTTTGCCGCTTACCTGGAATATGCGGGCGAAGACACTTCGTACGAAGGCAACTATCGGCTCGGCAACTCCGCGCTGTCGATCGGTCTGCATTTCCCGCGACTGTGGCGCCATTTCGATCTGGCGCTCGAAGTGTCCGAGTGGCAGAACGCCTGGTACGTGAACAGTCTGTATGGCGACGGCCTGACGGATAACCGGCTGGTGCTCGGCCATTGGGGTGCGGATCAACGCATCTTTGGCGACGCGATCGGCGCGCAGTCGGCCATGGCACGGTTGGGATGGGAGCCGCAGTTCGGCGGCCTGTTGCAACTTCGCGCGCGCACCATCCAGAACGAAAGTTACGGCAGCTTCGACTATCAACGCGGATACGACGTCGGCGTGAGTTACTCGCGAACGTTTGCTGGCTTCACCGCCGGCGCTGAATTCTCCGCGGGTCGCGACACGCTCGGCACCGATTTCAGCCGGCTCGCCGGCTTCGTACGCTTCGGCGACGAATGGAACGAAGGCGGCGCGACCGGCGATTGGAACAGCGGCGCAGCTCGTCCCGCGGGAGCGGATTTGTTCGTCGACGCCGGCGTCGCGGCGTCGGAAGTCACGATCCGTCTCGGCGACGGCAGCAAGAAACAAACGACGTCGATGGAAGCGACGCCGCACATCGGCATCGGCGCCCGGCGCTCGGTCTCATCTCGCAGCGACCTTGGCGTGCGTGCCGAATTGGATCGCATCGACGATCACATGCTGCTCGCGGTGCGCGCCGTCGATTATCGGTATCGCTTTCGTTCCATGCCGCTGGCGTGGTCGGCGTTCCTGGGTGCGGCCCGATACGATCTGGCGACGCCGGCGTACGGCTACTACTTGGGCGCCGGCCTGCAATGGCGTGACGTTCTGCCGCGGCTGGATGTGGGCGTGGACTGGCGCTACGGCGACAAAGTGGCGCGCGATCGTTTCCAGAAGACCGATACGGACACGGCGCCGGACAAGCCGGATCCGCGGCCCGACAGCTTCTACGACATCACCGGCTACACGCTGTCGCTCAGCTATCGCTGGTGAGATAGCGGGCGCACAGGCGTTCGAACAATGAATCGGGCGGAAAGCGCCCGTTCTTGTCGAAGCCGGGGCTGCGGCGGGCCATCTCGTTCCACAGATGTATGCCGTGGCTGCCCGCGACCAGGTGCGGGTTGTCGCGCAGGCTCGAGTCGAACACGGTGTGCCAGTTCAGATAATGAATTGGATAGAAGTGCCAGAACGGCAGCGCGGCGCCCGTGCAATGCAGGTGACGAGCTGCTGCTGTCAGCCCCGCCGGCCCGGTTTCCCCCCAGGACACGTGACGACTGCTGTTACGGCGTAGCCAGCGGCGCACGAGCTTGCGCCGCCGTGCTTTCACCGAGTCATAGGGCAGCGCGCGATCGGGGTGCTCGCACACGTCGCTCATCCATTGCGCCAGGCGATGCCCCTTCGGCAAACCGAGCACGGCGTTGTTGATGACGCGCTCGTCCTGCCACGCGAACACTTCGCTGCTGCCGAACTCGAACGGCCGCAGGCACACCACATCGGTGTCCACCCACAGCCCGCCATGTTCCAGCAGCAAACGATAGCGAAAGCCGTCGGCGAAAATCGCAAACGATCCCGACTTCGCGTGAGTAAACAAACGTTCGCGCGGCACGACCTTGGCGGCGTCCGTAACTGTCACACCTTCGGGAACGTTCGCGGGCGGCTCGTACGCGTGCAACAGCACGGTATGACCGTTGGCAACGAACGATGCCATGCACAGCCGCTCCAGGCGCGACAACGCCGGGCCGTGCCAGAACATATGAATATCGGGCAGCACAGGGTCGAATCGGCTTCGGCTGTTATAACTTCGCGAAGACCTTGCGGGCCGCCGCAACCGTCGCTTCGATATCCGCGGCGGTGTGGGCTGCCGAGACGAAGCCAGCTTCGAACGCGGACGGCGCGAGATACACGCCTTCCTCCAGCATGCCGTGGAAGAAACGTTTGAAGCGCTCGACGTCGCAAGCCATCACTTCGCGGAAGTAGCGCACCGGCGTCTTGTCGGTGAAGAACAAACCGAACATGCCGCACACGTGATTGGTGGACAGCGCCACGCCGGCAAGCTTCGCGGCGTTCTGCAAACCTTCCATCAGGTGCGTCGTCTTGGCGGCGATCTGCTCGTGGAAGCCGGGAGCCTTGATCAAATCCAGCGTTTTGAGCCCGGCCGCCATCGCGACCGGATTGCCGGACAGCGTGCCCGCCTGATACACCGGCCCGAGCGGCGCGATTTGTTCCATGATGTCGCGCCGGCCGCCGAACGCGCCGACCGGCATGCCGCCGCCGACGATCTTGCCGAGCGTGGTGAGATCGGGACGAATGTTATAAAGCGCCTGCGCGCCGCCGAGCGCGACCCGGAAACCCGTCATCACTTCATCGAAGATCAGCAGTGCGCCGCTCTGGTCGCACACCGCGCGCAATGTTTCCAGGAAGCCGGGGACGGGCGGCACGCAATTCATGTTGCCGGCGACCGGCTCGACGATGATGCAGGCGATCTGGTCGCCCATGTCCTTGAACAGCTGCTGGACCTGCGCGATGTCGTTGTAGGCGAGCGTGAGGGTATGCGCGGCCAGTTCTTTCGGCACACCGGGCGACGTCGGCACTCCGAACGTGAGCGCGCCCGAACCGGCCTTCACCAGCAGCGAGTCGGAGTGGCCGTGATACAGCCCTTCGAACTTGACGATCTTGTCGCGACCGGTGAAGCCGCGCGCCAGGCGAATCGCGCTCATGGTCGCTTCGGTGCCCGAGCTCACCATGCGCACCAGCTCGATCGACGGCAGCAGCTCGCAAATGCGCTCGGCAATCTGGGTCTCGATGCGCGTCGGCGCGCCGAACGACAAGCCCAGCGCGGCGCGCTCCTGCACGACTCGAACGACGTCCGGATGTGCGTGGCCGAGAATCATCGGCCCCCACGAGCCGACATAGTCGATGTAACCTTTGCCGGCGGCATCGAACACGCGCGAGCCCGAGGCGCGCTCGATGAAAACCGGCTCGCCGCCAACACCTCGAAATGCACGGACTGGGGAATTTACGCCGCCGGGAATGAAACGGCTGGCATCGGAAAATAAGGACACGCGGGACTCCTGGAGCTTCGGGCGGCAGTGTAAGCCATTAGTCGCCGCGGCGAGGAGCGTGGAGTGCGGGTTGGTTGGCTCCCATCGCCGACATCACTTCCCTATAATCCGCCCCCTCGTCTCACTTCCGGGTCCGGCGCCTCTCCAGCATGAAAGCCTATATGTGCGTGATTTGCGGCTACGTCTACGAAGAAGAAAAAGGCGATCCCGCATCCGGCATCGCGCCGGGCACGCGTTGGGACGATGTGCCGCTGTCGTGGCGCTGCCCCGACTGCGGCGCCGGCAAAGAAGATTTCGAGATGGTCGAGGTGTGATTTGAGCCGGGCACTCTCGCGGCTAATGCTGCACGACGCGGTGCCCTTTGCTTTCCAGCAGGTCGATCAGGCTGTCCTTGCCCACCAGGTGCAGCGTCCCGACGATGACCAGGTAGTCGTCGCGGTCGTCGAGCAGATCCTCCACCTGGCTGACCCAGCGGCGATTGCGGTCGGTGGTGAGCGGGCGATACAGGTCGGGATACTTATCGAACCCTTCGGCCAGTAACTGCGCCAGCGCCTTGGTATCGCCGCGGCGCCAGGCTTTCAGCAGATCGTCGATCTCCGCCTCCATGCGATCGGCATCTTCAATGCTATAGAGCAGGAATTCGCGCTGCTGCTTCTCCGGCAGGCCCGCCAGCATGCTCAGTTGCTCGCGCAATGTTTCCAGGCCGTGGATGGGTTTCTTATCGGCGGTGGCGCGCGTGGTGAAGCGTTGCTCGACGCCCGAGTTCGGCTGCAGGCCCATTTTCATCAGCTGCAGCTGCATCAGCGTCATGCCTGCAAACCAGGGCTTGAAGCGATTCAGCAGGGTGGGATCGACCCCGACTTCCTTGGCGCGCGTTTCGACCTTCGCAAACGAGGGCTGGCCGATCTCCTGCTGCAACGATTGGCCGGCCGGCTGCATGCCCAGCTCCAGGGTGGTCTGTTGCGTTTCGGCGGGATCGAGATCGTCCATATCGATCTCCATCACCAGCACTTCGGCGTCTCGATAGGCATCTTCGAGCACCGAGGGCAGCTGCTCGGAGGCGTTGAGGAAGTGCACCGAGCCGAGCAGGTAAACAGTGTTGGTCTTGCCTTTGAGCGACCACAGGCTGTGGTGCTGCGGCTCCGCCGCCGACGCGGCGCTCGCGCTCAGTACCCACGCGAGTGCCAGCCCCATGAATATTTTTTTCATTGCAGTCCCTTTGGGTAGGGACGGCAGGGTAACACTTTAAGCGGCGCTGTCTTGAGTGAGGACTTGGGCAGCGAGGGGATTGCCGGCCTGAGCATACGTTTCCAGCCAGCACACCTCGGTGGCGATGGTGCCGTCGGGCATCAGCTCCAGCACGCGATAGCCGGGCGGACGATCGTCGATCGCGAAATCGGCGCTGCCGGGCACGAACTGCGCGCAGGTGGCGGGCGTCGCCATGAAGCGCACGCCATGGATGAAGCTGTCGAGCGACTGATGCACGTGGCCCCACAGCACGCCGCGCACGTTGGAATGCTGGCGCACGATGTTCATGAATTCGTCCGCGTCGTACAGCCCGACCTGGTCGAGCCACGCGCTGTGCATGGAAATCGGATGGTGGTGCAGGGACACGAGCACGTGATGATTGCGGTGGGTGCGCAACACATCGCGCAGGTAGTCGAGCTGCGCGGCGCCGATGCGGCCGCCGGCGTCGTGCTGAATCCACGAGTCCAGCATCACCACCAGCCAGCGACCGAACTCGGTGTGGCCGCCGATCTTGAACGGCGCGCCTCGCAGCGACGCGCGCATGTGATCCGGCAGATCGTGATTGCCGGACAGGCACAGCACCGGCACCTGGGACGCGCCGAACACCTGGCGCACCCAGCGATAACCGTTGGGATCGTCCTGAACCAGATCGCCGGTCAGCAGGATGCCTTCGGCACGATGGCTGCGACGCTGCGCGTCGGCAACGGCGGCTTGCAGCGCCGGCAGCGTCGCCACGCCACGCAGGCGGCCGTCCGCTTCACCGAACAGGTGCAGGTCGCTGAACTGAATGAGGCGGACCGATTGCATCGCGCGGCTTCGTCTCGCTACATAATGGTGCAGGAACGCTGCAGCGATCCTAGCAATGGGGGCCGACGGAAAAGGTGACCAGCGTCTAATCGCATGGCTCGGGGATGCTCGGGCTTCCAGGTTTTGGGCGTCGTCTCACACAAAGTCGGGGGCCGCCACCACCATGAAAACGTGCCATGGTGACTGCGGTTCCGGCGCTCGCGAGCGGAATCTGTATTTGCCCGACCTCGCCCCATAGTCCAAAATGCGCGGCCTTCCGGCGCGCCGCCGCAAGTGCTCTCCTCCGCTCTTTCGCCGCCCATATTTCACTAGAGAAGGCTTCTGATGCAGACATCGCAACGCCGGCAACTTGCCAATGCCATTCGCGCCCTGGCGATGGATGCCGTGCAAAAAGCCAACTCCGGCCATCCCGGCATGCCGATGGGCATGGCGGACATCGCCGAAGTGTTGTGGAACGATCATCTCAAGCACAATCCCGGTAATCCTCGATGGGCCGACCGCGACCGCTTCGTGGTGTCGAACGGTCACGGCTCGATGCTGTTGTACTCGCTCCTGCACCTCACCGGCTACCCGTTGCAAATCGACGACCTCAAGTCGTTTCGTCAGCTCGGCTCACATACGGCCGGCCATCCCGAGCACGATCTGCACCTGGGCATCGAGACCACGACCGGTCCGCTGGGCCAGGGGCTGGCGAATGCAGTCGGCATGGCGCTCGCGGAAAAGCTGCTCGCGAGCCAGTTCAATCGGCCCGGCTTCGATGTGGTCGATCACCGCACCTGGGTGTTTCTCGGCGACGGTTGCTTGATGGAAGGTGTGTCGCATGAAGCCTGCTCGCTCGCCGGTACGTTGAAGCTCGGCAAGCTGGTCGCGTTCTACGACGACAACGGCATCTCCATCGACGGCGAAGTGCACGACTGGTTCACCGACGACACGCCGAAGCGCTTCGAAGCGTATGGCTGGCACGTGGTGCCGAATGTCGACGGCCACGATCCGCAGGCCATCGAAAAGGCGATTGCGGCCGCGGTCGCGCAAACGGATAAGCCGACGCTGATCTGTTGCAAGACCATCATTGGCTGGGGCTCGCCGAACAAGCAGGGCACCGAAGCCACGCACGGCGCGGCGCTGGGTGCCGATGAAGTCGCTGCGACTCGCAAGAACCTGGGCTGGAACTACGAGCCGTTCGTGATTCCCGACGAGATTCGCGCCGGCTGGGACGCGCGCCAGAAGGGATCGAAGCGTGAAGCCGAGTGGCAGTCGCGCTTCAACGCTTATAAAGCGAAGTTTCCCGAGCTCGCGGCTGAATTCGAACGTCGTCAGGGCGACGAGTTGCCGGCTTCGTGGCCGGAAGTCGCGCGCAAGTTCATCGAGACGGTCGCACAGGACAGCAAGCCGCTCGCGACCCGCCAGTCCTCGCAAGCGACGCTGAATGCGTTCGGCCCGGGTCTGCCGGAACTGCTCGGGGGCTCCGCCGACCTCACCGGATCGAACAACACCAATCGCAAGGACTCGCGTTCCATCACCGGCGCAGATCCGTCCGGCAATTATCTGCATTACGGCGTGCGCGAGTTCGGCATGGCCGCGATCATGAACGGCATCGCCCTGCACGGCGGCTTCATTCCTTACGGTGGCACGTTCCTGGTGTTCTCGGATTACGCCCGCAACGGCATGCGCATGTCGGCGCTGATGAAACAGCGCGTGATCTACGTGATGACTCACGACTCCATCGGCTTGGGCGAGGACGGTCCGACGCACCAGCCGGTCGAGCATCTGCCGAGCCTGCGCATCATTCCGAACATGACGGTGTGGCGTCCGTGCGATACGACGGAAACAGCGGTCGCCTGGGCGGATGCCATCGAGCGTCGCAACGGCCCGTCGACGCTGGCGCTTACTCGCCAGGCGTTGCCGCCGCAGCCGCGCAGTGCGCAGCAGATTGCTGATATTCGTCGCGGCGGTTACGTGTTGAAAGATTGCGAAGGCACGCCCGAAGTCATCTTGATCGCGACCGGCTCCGAAGTCGGCATCGCGGTGGAAGCGGCCGGACAGTTGCAACAGAACGGCAAGCGAGTGCGCGTAGTCTCCATGCCGAGCACGAACGTGTTCGAAGCGCAGGATGAGACGTATCGCGAGCAAGTGCTGCCGCGCTCGGTCGAGGTGCGAGTTGCCATCGAGGCGGCCGCGACCGAGACCTGGTATCGCTACGTGACCACGTCTGATAGAGGCGGGCGTGGCGCGATCATCGGCATGACATCATTCGGCGCCTCCGGCGTCGGCAAGGATTTGTTCAAGCACTTCGGTTTCACGGCGGACAATGTCGTCCGCACCGTGTCCAAGCTGCTGCAGTGATTTCTAACGAGGTAACGAGCAATGCCCATCAAAGTTGGTATCAACGGCTACGGACGCATCGGTCGTAACATCCTGCGCGCGCTGTACGAAGCGAACCGCACCAAAGACATTCAGATCGTCGCGCTCAACGACCTCGGCGACGCGCAGACCAACGCGCACCTGACGCGTTACGACACCGTGCACGGCAAATTCAGCGGTGAAGTGAAAGTCGACGGCGACTCGATGGTCGTCAACGGCGATCGCATCAAGGTGCTCGCCGAACGTGATCCGGCCAAGCTGCCGTGGGGCCAGCTGGGCGTCGACGTGGTGTTCGAATGCACCGGCTTGTTCACCAGCAAGGCCAAGGCCGGGCTGCACCTGCAAGGCGGCGCGAAGAAAGTGATGATTTCCGCGCCCGGCGAAAAGGACGTGGATGCCACGATCGTTTACGGCGTGAATCACAACACGCTCAAGTCCAGCCACACCGTCATTTCCAATGCTTCGTGCACGACCAACTGCCTGGCGCCGCTGGCCAAGGTGTTGCACGACAAGATCGGCATCGTGTCGGGCGTGATGACCACCATTCACTCCTACACCAACGACCAGGTGCTCACCGACGTGTTCCACAAGGATCTGCGTCGCGCGCGTTCTGCGACTCAGTCGATGATCCCGACCAAGACCGGGGCCGCGGCTGCGGTCGGCCTGGTGCTGCCGGAATTGAACGGCAAGCTGGACGGCTTCGCGGTGCGCGTGCCGACCATCAATGTTTCTTTGGTCGACCTGAGCTTCATCGCCAAGCGCGCGACCTCGGCGGAAGAGATCAACACGCTGATGAAAGAAGCTTCGAACGGCGCGCTCAAGGGCATCCTCGCGTACAGCGACGGCCCGCTGGTGTCGGTCGACTTCAATCATGACCCGGCCTCGTCGACTTACGATGCGACCATGACCAAGGTCATCGACGGCACGCTGGTGAAAGTGTGCTCGTGGTACGACAACGAGTGGGGCTTCTCCAACCGCATGCTCGACACGGCGCTCGCGTGGTCGAAGGCGAGCTGACTATGACGACCACCGGAGCTGGGACGAGCACAGGGGGAGTCAAGCGCATGGTCGATCTCGACCTGCGCGACAAGCGCGTGCTGATCCGCGAGGATCTGAACGTGCCGGTGAAGGATGGTGTTGTGACCAGCGACGCGCGCATTCGCGCGTCGCTGCCGACGATCCAGGCGGCGAAGGAAGCGGGCGCGCGCGTGCTCGTCATGTCGCACCTGGGCCGTCCGGAAGAAGGCGTATACGACGAAGAGTTCTCGCTCGCGCCGGTGGCGCAGCGATTGTCCGAATTGCTCGGCTACAAAGTGCGTTTCGAAAAGCACTGGCTAGAGGGAGTCGTCGCTGCCCCTGGCGAAGTGGTGCTGCTCGAAAACGTGCGCTTCAACAAGGGCGAGAAAAAGGACAAGGAAGATCTGGCCAAGAAAATGGCCGCGCTGTGCGACGTGTTCGTGATGGACGCGTTCGGCACCGCGCATCGTGCTGAAGCGAGCACGCACGGTGTCGCGAAGTTCGCCAAGGTGGCGTGCGCCGGTCCGTTGCTGGTGAACGAGCTGGTGGCGCTGGAAACGGCGCTGGAAAAACCCAAGCGGCCGCTGATCGCGATCGTCGCCGGCTCGAAGGTTTCCACCAAGCTCACCGTGCTGGAAAGCCTGCTGACCAAGGTCGACATGCTCATCGTCGGCGGCGGCATCGCCAATACATTCCTGGCCGCGCAGGGTCATCAGATCGGCAAGTCGCTGGTCGAGACCGACATGATCGATATCGCCAAGGGCTTGTTGAAGCGCTCTGCCGAGCTGAACGTGAAGATTCCGCTGCCCACCGACGTGGTGGTTGGTAAGGAATTCTCCGCCAACGCCGAAGCGGACGTGAAGCCTGTGAACAAAGTGCAGGCCGACGAAATGATTCTGGACATCGGTCCGGATACCGCGGAGCGTTTCGCGCGTAGCTTCTCCGATGCGGGCACGATCGTGTGGAACGGCCCGGTCGGCGTGTTCGAGTTCGATCAGTTCGGCGAAGGCACGCGCACGCTGGCCCAAGCCATTGCCAAGAGCTCCGCCTTTTCGATCGCGGGCGGCGGCGACACGCTGGCGGCCATCGAGAAATATCGGGTCGAAGACGATATTTCCTATATCTCCACCGGCGGCGGCGCGTTCCTGGAATTCCTGGAAGGCAAAAAGCTGCCCGCCGTCGCCGTGCTCGAAGAACGCAGTAAATAATCTATTTGAGGTCTCAATGCTCCGTCGCACCAAAATTCTGACCACGCTCGGACCGGCTACCGATAACCCCAAGGTGCTGGGGGAAATGATCCGCGCCGGCGCCGACGTGGTGCGCGTGAATTTCTCCCACGGTGAAGCGGCGGCGCACGCCAAGCGCGTGCAGATGGTGCGCGAAGTGGCGGAGCAGGCCGGCAAGTGGGTCGCCGTGCTCGGCGACCTGCAGGGCCCGAAGATTCGCATCGACCGGTTCGTCGAAGGCAAAGTGTTCTTGAACGAAGGCGAGACCTTCACGCTCGATGTGTCGCTGGAGAAAAAGGCCGGCACGCAGCAGTCGGTCGGCGTCGCTTATAAAAATCTGCCCAATGATGTGCGGGCGGGCGACACGCTGTTGTTGAACGACGGCTTGATCGTTCTCGAGGTAACCGATGTCGACGGTCCGCGCATTCGTACGCGCATCATCGTCGGCGGCGAGCTGTCCGATAACAAAGGCATCAACAAACAAGGCGGCGGTCTCACCGCCGGCGCGTTGACCGACCAGGATCGTGAGCACATCAAGCTCGCGGCCGAGCTCGGTGTGGATTATCTGGCCGTGTCGTTTGCTCGCGATGGCAGCGACATGGACGAAGCGCGTCATCTGCTGCGCAAGGAAGGTGGCCACGGCCACCTGGTCGCGAAGATCGAGCGCAGCGAAGCGCTGGTCAACCTGGATCGCATCATCATGGCCAGCGACGCCGTGATGGTGGCGCGTGGCGATCTCGGCGTCGAAGTCGGTTACGCGGAATTGACCGGCTTGCAGAAACACATCATCGCCGCGTGTCGCAAACGCAATCGCGTCGTGATCACCGCGACGCAGATGATGGAATCGATGATTCACAACCCGGTGCCGACGCGCGCCGAAGTGTCGGACATCGCGAACGCCGTGATGGACGGCACCGATGCGGTGATGCTCTCCGGCGAGAGCGCCGTGGGCAAATATCCGGTGAAGGCAGTGGCCACGATGTCGCAAGTCATCATGGGCGCCGAGAAGTACGAGTCGTCGCACACCCCGGTGCGCCATCGCAGCGACAGCGGCGGCTTCGAAAAGACCGATGAAGCGATCGCGATGGCCGTGATGTACACGGCGAATCATCTGAAGGTGAAGGCGATCGTGGCGTTGACCGAGTCGGGCTCGACGCCGTTGTGGATGTCGCGTATTCGTGCCGACATTCCCATCTACGCGTTCACGCGCCACGAAGAAACGCGCCGTCGCGTCATGCTCTATCGCGGTGTGTATCCGGTGACGTTCGACATCACCCACACCAACGCGCAGCTGCTGTACGCCGATATCTTCAAGCTGATGCTGAAGCAGGGCATGGTGGAGCAGGGCGACCGCATCATTCTCACCAAGGGTGAGCTGTCCGGCGTATCCGGCAAGACCAACGCGATGAAGATCCTCGAAGTCCGAGTCTGATCGCGACCGATGACGCGCTCTCGACTCTTACGCAACATTGCGATTGTCGGAGGCGCTGTCCTCTTTCTGGGACTCAGCGGCGTGTATCTCGCGCTACACGCCAGCGTCCCGCGCATCGACGGTAAGGTCGTCGCCAAGAGTCTCGCTGCTCCCGCCGCCATCGAACGCGACGCCGATGGCACTCCAGTCATTCGCGCTCGCTCTCGCCGCGACCTGGCTTTTGCGACCGGCTTCGCGCACGCGCAGGATCGATATTTCCAAATGGATCTGATGCGTCGGGCGGCGGCCGGAGAGCTGGCGCAGCTGCTCGGCTCCGCCGTGCTCGATACCGATCGCAAGCTGCGCTTGCATGGCTTTCGTCACGTCGCTCGTGAAGTCATCGCCGCCGCGCCGGCCGGCGATCGCGAACTCCTCGATGCCTACACCCAAGGCGTCAACTTCGCGCTCCAGAATGCCAACGCCAAGCCTTGGGAATATTCCCTGCTGCGCTCGGATCCCGTGCCGTGGCGCCCGGAAGATTCGGTGCTGGTCGCGTTCTCGATGTATCTCAACCTGAACGATTCCAGCGGCGGCGAAGAGCTGGCGCGTCTGCACCTGCGCGAAGTGTTGCCGCCGGCGATGTTTGCATTCATCGAGCCGCTCGGCACCGAGTGGGATGCGCCGATGCTGGGCAGCACGGTGCGCCCGGCACCGATTCCGGGGCCGGAAATCTTCAGCCTGCGCAAAGGAGCAGCTAGCAGCGCGGCGCTGACAACTCCCCACACGCTCGGTCCGCTCGAAGAAAGACCATTTCTGGGCAGCAACAGCTGGGCCGTCGCCGGAACGCACGCGGCGGACAACCGAGCGCTGCTCGCCAACGACATGCATCTCGGCCTGCGTTTGCCGCATGTTTGGTATCACGCCCGCATGATCGTCGACGCGGACGGCGACCAGAAACGCGACCTGGTCGGCGTCACGTTGCCCGGCTTGCCGGTGCTCATCGTCGGCAGCAACGGAAAGGTCGCCTGGGGCTTCACCAACAGCTACGGTGACTGGACCGACATCGTGGTGCTCGAACGCGATCCGAACGATCCGAAACGATATCTCACGCCCGAAGGTTCGGAGCCGTTCGAAGCGCGGCAGGAGATCCTGGAAAGCAAAGATGATGAGCCGCAGCGATTGCAGGTCATGATGACGCGCTGGGGCCCGATCATCGGTGAAGACGCCGCCGGTCGTCCGCTCGCGCTCGCATGGACAGCGCATCGCGCGCAGGCGACCAACTTGCGCATGCTCGACCTGGAAACGGTCAGCGATGTCGAGTCGGCGCTGCAAGTCGCCAATCGCTCGGGCGGCCCGGTGCAGAATTTTGTCGCCGTCGATGCGGCGGGCCGGATCGGCTGGTCGCTGATGGGACAAGTGCCCGTGCGCGGCGACTACGATTCGACCGTGCCGTATCTCTGGAACACGCCGAACGCCGGCTGGAAAGGTTGGCGTACGCCAGAGGAATATCCGCGCATCGTCGATCCCGCATCGGGTCGATTGTGGACGGCGAATGCACGCACCATCGATGTCGAAACCTGGATGGCGTTTCTCGGCGACGGTGGTTACGACAACGGCGCGCGCGCCGGACAGATTCGCGACGATCTGCTGGCGTTGTCACGAGCCAGCGCCAAGGACATGGTGAACATTCAAGTCGACGACCGCGCATTGTTTCTAATGCGCTGGCGCGACCTGGTGCTGGAAGTGCTCGACGACCGCGCGCTGAGAGATCAGCCGCTGCGCGCCGAGGCGAGAACGTTGATCGAAGACTGGACCGGGCGGGCGATGGCTGAAGACGTGGGCTATCGCATCGTTCGCACTTTGCGGCTGCAGATCCGCAAAGATGTATTCGAGTCGTTGATCGCGCCGGTGCGCGCGAGATTCCCCGATACAAAGTTTCTGCCGTCGGCGCAGTTCGAAGCGCCGCTGTGGCAGCTGGTGACGCAGCGGCCGGATCATCTGCTCGATCCGCACTTCGCGAATTGGAAAGATGCGCTGCTCGCGTCCATCGACAAGACGCTCAAGGAACTGCAGGAAGAATGTCCGGAGCTGAAGCGCTGCACCTGGGGCGCACAAAACACTTTAGCCATGCGCCATCCGCTGTCGCACGCGGTGCCGCTGATCGGGCGCTGGCTCGACATGCCGGCGAAGCCATTGTCGGGCGATTCCTTCATGCCGCGTGTGCAGGGCCCGTCGTTCGGTGCGTCGGAGCGCCTGGTCGTGTCGCCGGGCCAGGAAGCGGCGGGTTATTTCCAAATGCCGGGCGGCCCGGTCGATCATCCCTTGTCGCCGTTCTACGGAGCAGGCCACGACGCCTGGGCCAGAGGCGAGCCGCGGCCATTGTTGCCCGGGCCGGCACGGCATACGCTGACGCTCCTGCCCAGCAAGTAATCACTCGGGGTTCTATGTCCGCACGTTTCTCCGGCACCGACAATTACGTCGTGACCGAGGATTTGATGATGGCCGTCAATGCGGCCGTGGTGCTCGGTCGTCCGCTGCTGGTCAAAGGCGAGCCGGGTACGGGCAAGACGCAGCTGGCCGAGGAAGTGGCGCGAGCGCTGCAACGGCCGCTGTACCGCTGGCACATCAAGTCCACGACCAAGGCCCAGCAAGGTTTGTATGAATACGACGCCGTGTCCCGCTTGCGCGATTCGCAGCTCGGCGAGGCGAAGGTGCACGACATCGCCAATTACATCGTCAAAGGCCGCCTGTGGGAGGCGTTCGAAAGCGATGTGCAGCCGGTGCTGCTGGTGGATGAGATCGACAAAGCCGACATCGAATT
>CAMLEO010000073.1 GCA_946478975.1 uncultured Steroidobacter sp. | reverse complement strand
CCTCGATGCGCACCGGCTCCATCGTCGGTATCCAGCGCTGCCCCAGGCGGAACGCAACGAACTGATCCTGCCTGCCGCCAAGAATTTCACACGCGAGTTGCGCGGCCAGTCGCTCCAGCGGCTGTGAGACATCGCGAGCGCTGAACAGATCGATGCTGCGACAGGCGATGTTCGCGTATTCCTGCCGGATCACTTTGCACGGGCCTCGCAGCGTCGCGCGAGGCAGTTCGATGTCCTCCGTGCCGAGCACCGGATCCATGTCGCTAGCAACGATGCACAGCTCGATGGGGCTGTCAGCGAGCCGGTCCCCAATCGCCTGTGCTACGAAGAACAAACTGTAGAAGCCTGCATCGAGACTCGCCTGCAACTCGGCGGACTGATCTTCCGCTCGTTGCGCCGACCACAAATGTACGATTCGGCTCGGAATGCGCTGGCTCTGCTTGAGCGCTTTGAGCAGCGCGATGTAGTCGTCCTTCTGCGAGGCTCGGATCAGGAACTCGCCGTTCTCACCGTCCGAGAACGCAGCGCTTTGCTTCACCAAAACCGCATCGATGCCGAGCGGGCGAACCGCCGCGGCCAGCGCTTCACCGATCCCGTTGACGTCGGCGAATATCAACCAGCACGTGCCGGCAGCAGGCTGCAGATTATCGAGAGCAACCTGCGCGGTGCCAGCAACGCGCCAGGATGGAATATAGAACGAGTCCTCGAGCGCGGCCTTCGCGGGCCGGGCTGCTCGCTGCTCAGGGAGTGCAGCGTCTATAGCCGGCTCGATCCAGTAGCGGTGCCGCTCGAACGCATATCCCGGCAATGGGATGCGACCGCGCCGTTCGTCCGCGTAATACGCCTTCCAATCGGGCGTCGTCCCCGCGACCCATAGCTTCGCCAATGCGGAGGTGAGAACGCATTGGTCGTCGTTGCGCACATAGGTTGTGCGCATCGTGGGTGCGACGACCCATCCGTTCTCCGTGTCGTCCGCCAGCAAACGCTGTTTGACCAGCGAAGTCAGGCTCTCGCCGGGCCCCACTTCCAACATCGCCCAGCCGCCTTGCTCGGACAGCGAATCCAGACACGCGGAGAATCGCGCCGTCTGGCACATATGTTTGATCCAATATTCCGGATCCGTGGCTTCGCCATCGGTGAGCCATGTGCCCGTCACGTTGGACAGGCAGCGTAAAGTCGGCTTGCGCAGCTCCACGCTCTTCAGCAGTTCGCGCAACGCCTCCACCGCCGGAAGCATCATCGGCGAATGGAACGCGTGCGTGGTCGAGAGTCGGCGCGTCACGATGTTCTTGGATGCAAACATCGCTTCGCACGCTCGTATTTCAGCGTCCGGCCCCGACACCACCGCAAGCCTCGGTCCGCTCTCGATGCCCATCACCAGGCCTGGGCCCAAGAGTGGCCGCACTTCGTGCGCGGCCATCGGCACCGCGAGCATTGCTCCGCCGGGCAGTGATTCGATGATCCGTGCGCGGCCGGCGACCAGGCGCAGCGCATCGGAGAGCGAGAGAACTCCGGCGATTGTCGCCCCGGCGAATTCGCCAACGCTGTACCCCAGCAGCGCTTCAGGCATGAATCCCCATCTCATCAGTGTGCGCGCCAGGCAGTACTCGACCATGAAAGTGGCTGACTGCGCGTACACCGTCCGGTCGAGTTGCTGAGCGTGCGGATCGCGAGAAATTTCTCCGCGGAAGAATTGTTTCTCGTTGCGCGAAGCGGACATTCCCTCGACGAAGAGGACCTGCGCAAGATCGATGTCCAGCTCCTGCTTCAGCAGGCGCAAACAAGTATCCATTTCGTCGCGGAACGCCGGCAGGCCCGCGTACAGCCCTGCCGCCATGTTGACGTACTGCTCGCCCACTCCGGGAAACAGAAACGCGATCGGCTTGCGCCCCAGGCTGGATCCACGGAAGCAGCGATCGGCGGCCTGGTCGCGTAATGCGCGCACGACTTCATCGCGATCGCGCCCCACCACCGCCAGACGTTCGCCCAGCTCACGCCTGCCGCACTGTAATGTGAACGCTGCATCTGCGAGGTGAACATCATCCGCAGCTTCTAAAGCATCGGCGAGATTCGCGCGCATGGCATCGAGTGCGGTCGGAGTCTTCGCCGACAGCACCAGGAAGTTCCACGCCTTGCCCTCGGAGGTTTGCGGCAGCTCGGGGCTCTGCTCGAGCACGATATGCGCGTTGGTGCCGCCCACACCCAGCGATGTCACGCCAGCTCTTCTCGGCGCGCCCGAGGACGGCAGTCGCACCAGCTGGCTGCTCACAAAGAACGGACTGCGCGCCAGGTCGATCTTTGGATTGGGCCGCTCGAAATGCAGCGTCGGCGGCACCGATCCCGTCTTCAACACATGCACCGCTTTGACGACTCCGGTGACGCCGGCGGCCCGATCGGTGTGGCCGATATTCGTCTTGATCGAGCCGAGGGCGCAGAACTGCTCTGCCGCCGTCGTCTCGCGGAAAGCGCGTGTCAGCGCCGCAACCTCGATCGGATCGCCGAGTTCAGTGGCGGTGCCGTGTGCCTCGACATAGTTGATATCTTCCGCCGTCAGTCCGGCATCTTCGAGCGCCAGTGCGATGACTTCGGCTTGCTGCTCCACGCTGGGTGCGGTGAACC
This sequence comes from uncultured Steroidobacter sp., assembly GCA_946478975.1. Next base: position 23,625 of record CAMLEO010000073.1, on the reverse strand, counting down.
CGACCTTGAGCGAGCCATCATTGTTGATGGCCGTCGCCCTGATGACGGCGTGGATCGTGTCTCCGTCCGCCAGCGCGTCCTCCAAACGTTTCAACAGCACCATCGCCACGCCGTCGGAGAACACGGTGCCCTGTGCTCGTGCATCGAACGTTCGCGTATGGCCGTCTGGCGAACCCTGATTGCCGGGCTCATACAAATGACCTTGCTTGCCTGGCACCTGCAGCGTAACGCCGCCTGCCAGCGCCATGTCCGACTCGCCGAGGCGCAGGCTTTGACACGCCAGGTGGATCGCGACCGCCGAGGTTGAGCAGTAAGTGCCGATCGACAGGCTCGGCCCGTTGAGATTGAGCTTGTAAGAGATGCGGGTGGCGAGCGAGTCCTGGGTATTGGCGACGTACGTCTCGAAGGAGTTGAGCTGTCTCCACAGCGCGCGATCCGTATGCAACATCATCTGGTATGCGCTCGGCGAGGCGCCGGCGAAAACGCCGACACGACCTGCATAGCGCTGCGGGTCGTAGCCTGCGTGATCGAGCGTCTGCCACGCTGTTTCCAACATCAGGCGCTGCTGCGGATCCATCAGCTCGGCTTCGCGCGGACTGAAGCCGAAAACGCCTGCGTCGAATCGCTCGATGTCGGGAATGACGCCGCGCATTTTCACGTAGGCGGGATTGTGGATGAGCGCTGGTTCGACACCGGCCTCGCGCAGATCATCGTCGCTGAAGCGCGTCAGCGACTCGACGCCGTTCAAGACGTTATTCCATAGGGACGCGACATCCGCTGCGCCTGGGAAACGCCCGGCCATGCCGACGATCGCGATCGCGGACTGCAGATTGTTACGCCTCGGTGCTCGCCGGGCTCGCGTCGGATCCGGGGCGAGCGCAGCGTCGGTGCCGCTCGCGGCGATCCGCTTGGCAAGCATGCGTACGCTCGGTGCTTCGAACAGCAGGATCGGCGAGAACTGCCGATCGAACTCACGTTGCAGCATGGCAAGAACCTGCAACGAGACGAGCGAATTGCCGCCGAGGTCGAAGAAGTTATCGTCGAGGCCGACTTGCTCGATGCCCAGCACGTCCTGGAATACTTTCGCCACGCGCTTTTCCAGCTCGTTGCTGGCTGCAACGTACGCGGTCGCGAGCGTCGGGCGCGCGTAATGAGAGATTCTTTCCTTCGTGCTCGACTGCAGCAGCTGCTTGCGATAGACCCATTGATCGAGCCGTTCGCGCAGATCGCCGGTCGAGCTCACCAAGTACGGTATGCGCACGGATCCCAGCACGCGGCGAACCGCTTCCGCCGCTTCGTCCGGCCACATCAGGAAGGCTTCCAGCGTGGTGCCTTTGTTGTCCTGCTCACCATGCTCGCGTGCCCACGCATCCCAGTTCACCGATATCCAGCGCGTGCCGGGGGCGCTGCGACGAGACAGTGCGAAGCTGTCCTCGAATGCGTTGGCGGCGGCGTAGGCAGCAAATGTGAGTCCGCCGAGCGTGGCGGAGATCGAGGAGAACAACAGACAGAAATCCGCCTGCCGGGTCTCCAGCAGCCGCGACAGCACCAGCGTCCCGGTCACCTTCGCGGCAAAGTGCGGATCGATTTTTTCCCGCGTCAGTTCCGAGATGACGCTGTGGGTGGCTGACGCGATGAGACCGGCAGCGTGGAATACGCCGTCAATGGAACCGCCGCGCTCGAACCGTGCGAACGCTTCGCTCATCTGCACTTCGTCGGCGACGTCCGCAGTCAGCACCACAACTTCACCGCCCGCCTCTTCCATTTTCCGCAGCTTGCGGATCTGCCGACTCACCTCGTCATCGTCGTGCGCGGCGAGCCAGGCGTCCCACGCGTCGCGATGAGGGAAGGCGCGCCGCGATACCAACCCTACTTTCGCCCCGTAACGCCGCGTCAACAGGTCCGCGATCGTCAATCCGACGTTTCCCAGCCCCCCGGTGACCAGGTACGTGCCGCCATTCTTCAGCACATCCTTGCCGTCAGGCACTGCGCTCACAGTTCGTGCTTCGTAGGATTGGACGAGGCGTTGCTCATCACGGTACGCGACCGCGACGTCAGTGCAGGCCGATGTCAGTTCACCGACTAACTGTGCAACCGAGCGACGGACGTCATCTGGGCCTCCGCCAGCAGCAGCCAGATCGATGCTGCGTACGGTGACATTGGGATACTCCTGCGGGATGACACGGAACGCGCCGATGCTCGTGCCCTTTGCGGCGCAGATGGTGTCATCGCTTCGAGCCGCATACATTCCGTTAGAAACGACATCGAGCCGAACCGGCTTTGTGACTTGATTGCTGCCCAGAGCCTGCGCCAGCGCCAGGAGACTGAAGAAGCCCGCCGTTTGCAATCGCTGCGCGTCCTGCTCGTCCGTCAGGTTCCACAAATGGACAATTCGCGAGGGAACCTCGCCGCTCTCCCGCAGTTCGTTCATCACGCGCAGTAGATGCGCTGGCTGCTCCGGGTCGAGGACATAGTCGTCCGAGTGCGGATGTGCGAACTGCCCGTCCGCGCTGGTCGTGACCGATACAACTCTCTTTGCGCGCCGACGCAGCTCCTCAATCAATCCTCTACCGACTGCACCCGAGTCGCGCAGGACCAGCCATGTTTCATCAGCCGTCGACGCCGCCGCGTCGGCCGGCAGTGGCACTGGCTTCCAATGAACTTCATAAAACCAGTCCGCAACATCCGAGCGCCTGCCCGTGCCTGGCGATGGCTGCTGCCCGTCCTTCTCGTTCGCTTCATCGATCCAGTACCGCTTCGGCTCGAACAACCAGCTCGGCATGGAAACCAGGGTCGCGGGCGTATCTTGAAATGCGCGACTCCAATCGACCGGCGCGCCTGCAATCCAAAGCTCGGCGAGCGACGTAAGGAAAAAAGATCGAGGAGCTTGCGAGCCTGCCGCGCCGGGGCAAGTGGCGACGATGAGTCTTTGCACGCGCGCACTGACGAGATCCCGCAAACTTTGAGCGGGCCCGATCTCGACCAGGATGCGAGCCGGCGCCGCGAGCATACGTTCCAGTCCGCTTCCGAACGTGATTTCCTGGTGAAGATTTCGCGACCAGTAAGCCGGTGAAACAGCCTCCTCGCCTCGCAGGTAGTCGCCACTGAGATTCGACAGTAGTGATATGCGCGGTGCGGATAGTGTCCACGTCGCGATCAGCTTCGTCAGTGTTTCAACAGCCGCTGCTTGCGCGGGCGATGTGGCTCCGCCGGCCGCATCGGCCGACGTTTCCAAAGCCAACTCGGCAGCGAGACGTGCGCGCGTGGCTGTAATGCGCAAGCCCTGATCGAGCGTGAAAACGCCGGCGACGACAGCAGCGACGTACTCGCCGGTGCCGTAACCGAGCATCGTTTCGGGAACGATTCCCCGCGCTTCGAGCAAACGCGCCAGTGCGTATTCGAGTACGAACACCGCGGGTTGCAGCATTTCGATGTGCGCGAGGATGTCGGCACGCGCTGTCGCCAGCAGGTCGAGGCCCATCTCTCGCTTCAGCCACGCACAGCATTCATCCACCGCCTGCCGATACACGGGCTCCGATTCATACAAATCGCCGCCCAGTTCGAACGACTGCTCCACCGCGCCGGAGAAGACAAAGCCGATTGAAACCTCGGCGGACTTCGGCGTCACGCCTCGTATGATTCGGGTTGATTCCACCTCTGTGCCGGAGAGCGCAGCGGCGGCATGCTCGACATCGTTTGCGATCACGACCAGGCGATGCTGAAAGCTTTCCTTTCTTGCGAGGGTGTATGCGACATCGTGCACAGAGGGCGGGTCCGCAGACCGCAGCGCTGCGCTCAGAACTCGACGTGCTTTCTCCAGGTTGCTTGCACTCCTCGCCGATACCGGCAACGCGTGAAAGCCCCTCGCCATCGCAGCTCGGGCGACTGTCGGCACCGTCTCCAGAACGACGTGCGCATTCGTGCCGCCGAACCCGAATGCGCTGACTCCGGCCAGCGGCTCGCGTCCGGTCTGTGGCCACGGTGTCAACGACGATGCCACTTCGAGCGGCAAGTTCTCGAAACCAATGCGCGGATTCGGACGCTCAAAATGCAGCGACGGCGGAATCTGCCGGTGACGCATGGCGAGCACGGTCTTGATCACACCGGCAAGTCCAGCTGCACATTCCAGGTGTCCGATGTTGGTCTTCACCGACCCGACGAGACATTTTCGATCGGGAGCGCGCTCGCGACCCAGTACCGATGACAGTGCGGCGACTTCGACGACGTCGCCGATAGCAGTTGCCGTGCCGTGAGCTTCGACGTAATCGATCTGCGCTGGTGCTACACCGGCGGACTCATACGCACTAGACAGCAACGCTTCCTGGGCGGACCTGCTTGGAGCAGTCAGCGCCAGCGTGCGTCCGTCCTGGTTGACGGCGCTGCCGCGGATCAGCGCGTAGATTCGATCGCCGTCTGCGATCGCCTGCGAGCGCATCTTCAGCACGATGGCAGCCACGCCTTCGCCGCGCACATAACCGGCCGCATTGGCATCGAAGGTCCGGCATTTTCCGTCCGGCGAGAGCAGTCCGGCCTGACAGAAAACAATGGTGAACTCCGGCGAGAGCATCACATTGACGGAACCGACGAGCGCCGCCTTGGACTCGCCGCAGCGCAGACTCTGACACGCCAGATGAGTGGCAGTCAGCGACGCCGAACAAGCCGTGTCGATCGAAATGCTCGGCCCGTGTAGATCGAAATAATGAGAGATGCGATTGGCGACGATGCTCGGGGAGTTGCCGGTGCCCGCGTAAGCATCGATCTGCAGCGGATCGCTGAGCGAGCGGGCGCGGTACTCCATATTGGAGACGCCGACGAATACTCCCATGCGGCTGCCCCGAATCGCGGGGCGCGCGATACCGGCGTCTTCGAGTGCCTCCCAGGAAACCTCCATCAACAGCCGCTGTTGGGGATCCATTCGCTCCGCTTCGCGCGGCGAAACACCGAACGCATCCGCATCGAAGCGATCGATGTCGGCGATGAAGCCGCCATGCCGGGTGTTCATTTTTCCGGGCATGCCGGGCGTGGGATTGAAGAAGGCGTCGATGTCCCAGCGGCTCGGCGGAACCTCCGACACGGCGTTGGTCCCCTCACGCAGCAACTCCCAAAACTCCTCTGGATTGTTCGCACCCGGAAACCGGCACGCCATGCCCACGATCGCGATGGGCTCGTTGAGTGTGCTGACTGCAGGAGGCTGGGTCGTCGGCCGTGCAGTCTGTCCGCCTGCCAGGATGTACTCGGCGACTTTGCGAAGCGTGGAATGGTCGTAGAAAAGGTTCGCGGGCAGCTGCGTTCCCAACCAACGCTCCAGCTCGCCCGTGAGGCCCACGACCTGGCTCGATGCCAGGCCGAAATCGGACAACTCATCGTCCCAGGAAATCTCTGCGTACGTGCTTTGCGTGATTTCGCTCAACTTGCTGCAGAACCACGCGCGGAGCTCACTCAGCTGATCGATTGTCATACTCGACATCCTGGTCTTGCGACGGCGCGCTGTGGCGCCAAGGGCTGCAGTCCCTGCGACTTCAGTTGTGACTTCTGGCCGGGTGCGCAGGGCGCTCAGTATTGGCGCGCCGGCTCTAGGCTGGAGTGCATGTCCACGCGCTGTAGCGTCGGCGCTGTACGAGCCTCGTGGCCAGAAACCAGCCTGCCCGCTTCGAATTTCAAAACCCGATCTGCGACGTGGTAGTAGCGGTCGTCATGCGTGATGGCGATGACTGTCTTGCCGCGTGCCTTGAGCTCCGGAAGGATGCGGAAATAGAACACCTGCCGGAACTCTGGATCCTGGTCCGCAGCCCACTCATCGAACAAATAAAACGGCCGGTCTTCCATATACGCGACCAGCAGCGCCAATCTTTTCTTCTGCCCTTGTGACAGCGCAATAGTCGAGAACCGACCCTGATCGAACTTGACCTTGTCGTGCAGCCGCAGCTCGTGCAGGTATTCGTTGACGATCTTGCTCGTCTGCGGCAGATCGTCCGCGCCGTAGAGGCTGGAAAAAAGATACGAATCCGAGAACACCGCGCCGAACTGCTGCGCGTACCAAGTGCGATTGCCGGCGTCTACGCGCACGTCATCGAGTGAGATCTCGCCGCGATGGGGTTCATAGAGTCCGCACAGCACTTTGGCAAACGTCGTCTTGCCGCTGCCGTTGCCACCTGTGACGAACACGAGCTCACCCGCGCCGATACTCAGGTCCACCGGCCCTACCTTGAAGCCGCTGCCTTCGGCGGAAGCGTCATATTCATATTCAACCCCGCGGAATCCGAGGCTGGGATTTGGATTGTCCGGCACGCGCGAGGCGACTTCTATGTCGCGCTCCATCGACTGCGCCACGTGATCCTGCTCCGTCAGGCGCTGCAACTTTGTGACGGAGAGCGACGCTCGATGCTCGAACACGCCGAGCTGTTCGAGGTTGTCGAGAGCCACTTGCGCCGGCACGAATTTCTGTGGCGCCTCCAGCATGGGGTCCATGTGCGCTCTGACGAATAGAAACGCCACGGTGAAGGGCACGACCTCAGACAGTGGAAAAGCGCCGAGCCACGGCAATCCGAGCATCAGTATTGCCAACAGCAGAAACAGCGCGATTTCGGAGTACCCGAAGATGAAAGCGAACAGCAACTCGGTGCGATAGCTGGCGTCGCGGAATCGGGCCGATGTCTGGTACAGCTCCCCGGTGTAGAAGGCGTTCCAGCGCGCCAGATTCATCTTCAGTTCTTTGATGCCACTGCTCATCGCGCTGAAGCTGCCCAGCAATGTCTCGCCGTGGGCATGCGCCTCGGAAACCAGCTTCCGGTGCTGTTTCTTCTGTGCGCCGCGGATCAAGGTCAGCGCGGTCATGAACGCGACCAGGATCGCCAGCAACTGCCAGGAGATCCACGCCATGTAGGCAAAGCACACCGCGGTGATGGTGACGTCCACGCAGAACTTCGGCAGCTCCCGCATCGAGTGCGACAGGACGTCGACATCGCGCGTGATGGCGTTGAGCAGCTTCGCATTCCCCTGGCGTTCGAGCTTCGGCAGCGGGCTGCCGACCCATTGCCGCCCGATCTGCAAGCGCAGATCGAAGGCTGACCACAACGTCAGTCTCGCAACCATCAACCGCGCGGCGAACAGCGTGACCATGACGAAGGCACACAGCCCAAAGAATATCCAGATGTCGGTCTCGGTCGTCGTCCCGCCCTGGAGATGCCTGTTGAAGATCGTCAGCAGCCAGGTGCTGGCAATGCCGCCGATGCTAGAGAGAATGGCGGCCAGCAGCAGCGTGCCCGGCGAGTAACGGAACAGGAACCCGAGTAACTTCATCATTGGAGATTTCTCATCCGTTCGCGTGGCGTTGCTGGATCTGCGCACGCGCCGAGGCCGCGGGCAGGCTGCCGATCAGCCGGTTCAGCTCGATCGACAACATGCGCAGGAACAGGTTTTGCGCGCTCTGAATGAAGAAATGATCTCCGGGCACCATGCGCAGAGTGAGAGTCCCGGCGGTCATTTCCTGCCAGGCATTGAGTCCCGCTCGCCCTGCCTCCGTGTCGCACAGGCCGCCAAACGCGAGCACGTCGCACGCCAGGCGCGCACCAGGCTCGTGAACGTACTCTTCGTGGATCGCCAGATCCGCTCGTAACATCGGGCCGATCAGGGCGATCAGATCGTTGTCCTCGAGAATCTCCCGGGGCGTGCCGTTCAATTGTTTCAATCCCGCAATGAACTCGTCGTGCGGCAGTTTGTTGATGGGCGGCCGCGTCAGCGCAAAGTGCGGAGCCACCCTGCCGGACACGATCAGGCGGACGGGAGTGATCCCGTGCTCTTCCTGCATCAGCCGCGCAGTCTCGTATGCGATCAACGCGCCCATGCTGTGGCCGTAGAAAACGAATGGCTTGTCGGTAAGCGTCATCAACTCGGGCAACATCGCCCGCACCACCGCGCGCGCATCGGAGATAGGGGGCTCGCGCAAACGCATCTCCCGCCCCGGCAACTGCGCGGCGCAAAGCTCGACGTCGCCCGGCAACTGCGGAAGCCACTGCCTGAAGCTTTGCGCTCCGCCGCCGGCAAAGGGGAAGCAGAACAAGCGCAGTGACGCGCTCTCCCGCCGCTCGAATACCTGCATCCATACATTCGTGGCAGCCATTGTCTCATCCGTAAGTTACAAAAGGTTTGAGGACGTTATACGGCGAAGCCGCCATAGAGCAACGCAGCTTGCCGCGCCGCGCAGCCCCATCTGCGTGCTGCTGGTTTCATGCCATCATCTTTCGATACTGCTCAACACGTTAAGTCCTTGCATGCTGGAAGCGTGCAAACAGACGTGCAGAAGCAGCGTTCGTCCGGCCGAGGGCGTACCGCCAGGTCAGGAAACTTTGCTGACCGCGCCATCCGTGCGGAGTCGCTGCCTCTCGAACTCCTGATAGCCGAGGTCCGCGATGGTGATCTGCTGGATCTGCGTGCTTCCTTCGATGATCTCCATCACCTTCGCGTCGCGCATGAGGCGCTCCACCGGATAGTCGGTGCTGCAGCCGTTGGCGCCGTGAATCTGCACAGCATCGGTAGCAGCGCGCATGGCTGCAGTAGAAGCGTGATATTTGGCAATGAACGTTTGCAGGATCTCGTGGGGATCCTTTTCATCCTTCAACGATCCTGCCAGCCGGCACAGCGCTCGCGAGGCCGAGATGTCCGCGATCATTCCAGTGATCATGCGCTGAACCAGCTGATGGTCCTTCAACAACGCGCCAAACCGCCGGGTGCGCGTGGAATATTCCAGGCTCGCGTCCAGGCAAGCCTGGGCGATGCCAAGTGATCCGCAGGCGACGGAATAACGTCCGAGGCCGAGCGCAGACAAGGCAATATGGTTGCCGAATCCCGGATGCCCGATCATTGCCGTCCTGGGTACGTGGCAGTCCTCGAATGTGAGCAGTGCCAGCATCGAGCCGCGTGTGCCTGTCACACCGCTCAGTGGCTCGATCGTCAGTCCCGGCAGATCGCGCTCGATCAGGAACGCCTGCGACCGCCCTTCGCTGCTGGCCAACACGACGAACACGCGGGCGAACTGCCCGCACGTGATCCATTTCTTTTGACCATTGAGAATGAAACCGTCCGCGACCGGCCGCGCGCTCGTCTGGATTCCATTTACGTCGCTGCCTGCATCGGGTTCGCTGATTGCAAACGCGCCGGTGAGCTCGCCCTTGCGCATCGGCTGCAGCCATTTCTCCCGCTGCGCCTCGCTGCCCCAGCGAAAGATGGTGAACGAGGCCATGTCATGCACCGTGAGCAGGCTGCGCACGGACGAGCATGCTCGCCCGATCTCTTCGTGGAGCGCGCCATACGTGACCATGTCCATGGACTCACCGCCCCATTTGGCAGGCAGGAAAGGCGCGAGGTAACCCCGTGTCGCGAGGTCGGTGACGATGCTGCCGGAGAGCCGCTGCGTGCGATCGTGCTCGTCGGCGTAAGGTGCGACGCGTTCCAGCGCGAAGCTTCGGAACTCCGCCTGCCGCTTCACCGACATCACTGGCGCGTCCATGGTGCGTTACTCCGACGGTCTGGCAGGCTGGCTATGCCACGGCCGGCGCAACCAGTTTGCGTTCAATCAGCGCGGCGATGGCGTTGACCGTATTGAAGTTGGTGATCTTGAGGTCGCCGTCCTCGATGGCGATGTCGAAGTCCTTCTCCAGCCAGGCGATGAGCTGCATCGCGAACAGGGAATTGATGTAACCGCCGGCAAAAATATCGTCGGTATCGTGCAATCCCTGGGTGGAGAAGAATCGACCGAAGAATTCCCTGATTCGCAGCTTGTGCTGATTCACCGTCGCTCTCCTGACTTACCGCTCAGTACGCGTAGAAACCCTTGCCGTTCTTACGGCCATGCAAGCCCGCGTCCACCATCTTCTTGAGCAGTGGACAGGGCCGATACTTGTCGTCGTTGAAGCTCTCGTACAACACCTCGATCGAATACAGGATGGTGTCCAGGCCGATGAGATCGGCGGTCGCGAGCGGCCCCATCTTGTGACCGAAACATTCCATGAAGATGCGGTCGATGTCGGCCGCCGGCGCGACTCGATCGTGCACCAGAAACGCCGCTTCGTTCACCGTCAGCATCAGCACGCGATTGGATACGAATCCCGGCGAGTCGTTCACGATCACGCATTCCTTGTCGCACCTGGCGAGCAGCCGACGCGCGGTGTCTAGAGTCCGTTCGGAAGTGTGAAAGCCGCGAATCACCTCGACCATGCGCTTCATCGGCACCGGATTCATGAAATGCATGCCCAGCACCTGCTGCGGGCGAGACATCAACGAGCCGAACCTGGTGATGGAGATCGCCGAAGTGTTGGCCGCGAACACTGCGTGCTCGGCAGCCACCCGATCGAGCGTGCGCCACACGTCCTTCTTGACGTCCCATTTCTCGGTGACGTTCTCGATCACGAAGTCGGCGGCGCGGAGGACCTCCATGTCGGTCGAGGTCTCGATATTGGCCAGCACCTCATCGGTGTTTGGCGCACCGGGCTTGCGCTCGAGCATCAGCTGAGCACGCAGACTCAGCCGCACCGATTTTTTGGCCGCTGCCAGGGTTTTCTCGTCCACATCGATGAGCAGTACCTGAAAGCCGTGCTGCGCCAGGTCCTGCGCGAGCCCCTGTCCCATGACACCCGCGCCAACGACGCCGATCGTGTTCAATTCAGACATCCGCCGCTCCTGAAGCGAAATCTCATTCGCCATTCAACGCACTGGACGCTTGCAGGCCGCAACGCGACCCGCTCGCACGCCTCATTTCTATCTGCCCGCGCAGTTAATGGCAAAGCGCTTTGCGAGTAACGTTTCCGAGGCCGGCAGTATTGTCACGAGCAGCCGCACGCTGCACTCTCCAGCGCTGGTGAACCAGCGCCAGGGAACGAGCCATGAGCGAAGAAACGGATAACCAGCGGTACGTCGTGGTGAAGAATTACGAGGAGCAGTACTCGCTGTGGCCGGCGAGCAAGCCGTTGCCGCTGGGCTGGAGCAATGGCGGCAAGTCCGGCTCCCGAGCCGAATGTCTCGATTACATCGAGCAGGTGTGGACCGACATGCGGCCGCTCAGCCTGCGCCGCCAGATGGAAACCGAACGCAGCTGATCGCCCGCGTCCCGCTACGAAACATCCTCGGGGCGCGCCGCCAGCAACTCGCCTAAGCGCCGGGCGATCTGCCGGGCAGCGGTGCCCTTGATGATGGTGTAGTGGTTGGCGGCGATCAGGTGATAGTCCACACGCCCGCTGTACTGTTTCCAACGATCACGAATGTAGTCGGCCGCACCATCTTTGGCGGTGAATAGCAATACCGGCTGTTCGGAGGGCTGCATCTCGTAGCCTCTCGTCACCGACGCATTGTGCTCGTACACCGCAATCAGCCGCGCCGTCTCGTCCCGCCGGGTTGCTTCGGCCACCAGCCCCCGCTCCACCAGGAATGTTTCCAGGTCAGCCATCGTCCAGGCTTCGCCCTCCCAGCGGCGACGCTGACCTTCGGCGACATCGCGACGAAGCAGCTCGATCACCCGCTGTTGTCGGGCGCTCGCCGATTCCTCTTTGACAGAGTCCTGCGCAGCGCGCGGTGGCCGGGTATCTATCATGGCGAGTAACGACACGCGCTCGCCTTGCGCCCGCAATTGCCTGGCGATTTCCCAGGCGATCAGTCCACCCAGCGACCATCCTCCCAATTGATATGGACCGGCGCTCTGCACGGTGCGGATGCGCTGTAGATACGTTGCAGCCAGCGACTGCAAACCGGATGACGAACTGCTCGTGTCGTGTAACGTCGTCTCCAGCCCGAAGACGCACTGTTGTGCCGGCAGGAGCTGCGCCAACTCGGTGTAACAAAATACGTTGCCGCCGATCGGATGAATGAGAAACAACGGCGAGCGTCGATCACCATCCTTGAGCTCGATGACGCCCGCAGGCAACTGTGGAGCAGCGACTTGCGCCTCCGCGGCGACCCGCGGAGTTTGATCGAGCCACGCAGCCATTTCCGCGACGCTGGGCGATTCGAACAGCCGGCGCAAAGGAATGACCGTCGAGCGTGCCGCCTGGACCCGACTGATGATTTTCAGCGCGAGCAGCGAATGCCCGCCCAGGTCGAAGAAGCTGTCGTGTCGTCCGACGCGCTCCATGTTCAGGGCTTCTGCAAACACCTGCGCCAGGTAATTTTCCGTTTCGCCCTGCGGCGATTCATAGGTGACCCGGTCGACGGTGAAATCACCTGGTGCAGGCAACGCGCGTCTGTCGAGCTTGCCGTTCGGTGTGAGCGGCCAGCGGGGCAACTTCACGAACGCGGCGGGCACCATGTAGGACGGCAGCACCTTGGCAAGATGCGCGCGCAACAGATCGATCTCGACGTCCTGCTCACCCGCCAGATACGCCACGAGCTGTTTTCGCCCCGGCTGATCTTCTCGCGCCAGAACGATACATTCGTGCCCGCCGGCAAACCCGGCAACGCGAGCCTCGATCTCTCCCAATTCGATGCGATAGCCGCGCAGCTTCACCTGGTGATCGGCGCGTCCGGCATATTCGATCACCCCGTCCTCCCGCCATCGCGCCAGATCCCCGGTGCGATACATTCTTGAACCGGACATTTCATCGAAATGATCGACCACGAAACGCTCGGCGGTGAGAGCCGGACGATTGAAGTAGCCGCGTGCGACGCCAAGCCCGCCGATATACAACTCGCCTGTGGTTCCCACAGGCACGGGCTCACCGTGGCGATCCAGAATATAGATTTGCGTGTTTGCCACGGGCCGCCCGATGTGTTCGCCAAACACCTCGTCGCGTGTGACCCTCGTCCACGTCGAATACGTGGTGGTCTCGGTGGGTCCATAGAGATTGCACACTGCCGCTGCCTGCGAACCCGCAAAGATGCGCGCCACCAGCGATGCCTTCAGAGGCTCTCCCGCGAGATTCACCGTCTCTACGGTGGATGGCAGCGACGCGGTATCGAGCAGCGCCTCCAGAGCGGAGGGCACCGTGTTGATCAGGCGCACGGGCTCCTGATTGTGAGCCAACGAGAGGATGTCCGCCGCGATGTGCACGGTTCCACCCACCGTGAGTGGCAGCAAACACTCGAACACCGCCAGATCGAAGCTCAACGAGGTCGACGACAACGTTCGCGACAGCAATTCAGCCGGGAACGCCTCCTGTCCCCAGCACAGAAAATTCGTCAGGTTCGCGTGCTCCAGCATCACCGCTTTGGGGGTGCCGGTGGAGCCTGATGTATATATGAGATACGCAAGATGATGCGGACGCAGCCCGATACACGTCGTGCCCAGGTCGCTGTTCGGGTAACTGCAGAAGCTGCCCTCATCGTCGACATCGACGACGGGAATACTGATGCCCTGGGCGTGCAGGTGCGCAAGGTGCGATTGCGTGACGAGCACCTTCGGCGCGCTGTCGTGAAGCATGAACTGCAAGCGCGCCTGCGGATACGCCGGATCGAGCGGCACGTAAGCGCCGCCGCTCTTCAACACTGCCAAGAGTCCCACCACCATCTGCAGCCCGCGCTCCACGCACAGGCCGACACGGGCCTCGGGTTGCACGCCCAGACTTCGCAAGTGATGAGCCAGTTGATTGGCCCGCTCGTTCAACTCCGCATACGTCAGCCGTTGATTTCCGTGCACGAGCGCAACAGCACTTTGCCGACTGTGAGCCTGGGCTTCGATCATTTGCTGCGCGTAGCGCTGATCCACAATCCGCCTGGTGCGTTGATTCCAACCTCTCAACAACAGCCACCGCTCCTGTTCCGGCAGGTAGCCGAGCATCTCGACGCTCCAGTTCACGTCCGCCACCAGCGCTCGCAGCAGATGTTTGTAATACTCCGCGTGCCTGCGGATCGTCCTGCGATCGAACAGCGCGGTCGCGTATTCGATCACACCTGTGATCCGATCCCCCTGCTCCCGCAATATCAAGGAGAGGTCGTACTTTGCGGTTCGCTCCCGGATCAGCTCCACCCCTTCCACGCTCAGTGCAGAAGCGGACGAGGGAGAACGCTCCACGGCGCCGGCGCTTTCCCAAACAAACATCACTTGAAAGATCGGGCTGTGCGCCAGCGCCCCGGACTGGCCGGTGGCTTCCACGATCTGCCCGAACGACAGGTGTTCATGCTGATGGGCGGCGAGAAAGGCTTGCTTGACGCGTTGGAGCAGCTCGCTTACCGAGATGCCTCCGCTCAGATCGATCCGGATCGGCAGCATGTTCACAAAAAATCCGATCAATGCCTCCACTGCGGGATGCGGCCGATTGGCGATCGGCGTGCCGATCACGATGTCCTCCTGACCGCTCAAGCGACTCAACAACGCGGCCCAACCGCTCATCAGGGTCAGATACATCGTCGTGCCCTGCGCGCGGGTGAGCTGACGCAGTGCCTGCGTCGTATGCGCATCCAACTCGAAGCCGAGCACATCTCCGGAGAAGTCATATTGAGCGCGGCGCGGATAGTCGGTTGGCAACTGCAGTAACTGCGGCGCTCCGGCCAATGTCGTTTTCCAATACTCGACCTGCTCCTGCAGGAAGGAATCGGTAAGCCATTGTCGCTGCCATCTCGCGTAGTCCGCATACTGCAAGGCTGGCGCCGGGAGCGGATCGGGCTGACCTTTTCGGAACGCTTCGTACAACGTCCAGAGCTCCTCCCAGAACACGCTCATCGACCAACCGTCGGTCGCCACGTGGTGAAACACGATCAACAACACGTGTTCGGCGTCGCTCATTCTCCACAAGCGAATGCGGAGCAGCGGGCCTAGCGTCAGATCGAAGACTCCTGTCGCACCTGACTGCAACTGCGCCTGCAGCGTCTTCGTGTCGGTCGGCGCAATTTCCGCCTCGCTCCAGTCCAACTGATATTCATCCATGGAGATCACGTGCTGAACGGGTGCCGCGTCGGACACCCTGAAGACGGTTCTCAGCACCTCGTGACGAGCGACGATCTGCGTCATCGCGCCACGCAGCGCTGTTACATTCAACGCTCCCCGTAAACGAACCGCGGTCGGTACGTTGTACGCCTGGCTGGCTCCTTCGAGGTGACTGAGGAACCAAAGTCTCTGCTGTGCGAACGACAAGCTGCTGTCGCCTGCGGATTCGACATGCACGAGCGGCGGCAGCGTGACCCGCGAGGCGTTCAGGAGTGCGGTCGCGATTTGATACGCAGTCGTGTACTTGAACAGATCCGCAAGTCGAAACTCGCGCTCGAACGCGCTTTGGATCCGGCTGATTGCCTGTACCGCCAGCAACGAGTGTCCGCCCAATTCGAAGAAGCTGTCGTGCCGCCCGATTCGCTCCCGTTTCAGCACCTCCGAGAACACCTGCGCCACGCGCCGCTCGGTCCATCCTTGGGGAGCCTCGTAGGGTTGAGCATTGACGACTGTCCGCTCGACCGCCGGCAAAGCAGCGCGATCGATCTTGCTGTTCGCGGTCAGCGGCCAGGACGGCAATGTCACAAACGCAGCCGGGATCATGTAGGACGGCAGGCTGTTTTCCAGGTGCTCGCGCAGCCGGTCGAGCTCCACATCCTGCTCACCGACCAGATACGCCACCAGCTGTCGGTTGCCGGGCTGGTCTTCCCGCGCGAGAACGATGCATTCCCAGACTCCGGTATAGTTGGCAATGTGAGCTTCGATCTCACCCAGCTCGATGCGATAGCCGCGCATCTTCACTTGAAAATCATTGCGCCCCAGGTACTCGATCTGCCCGTCCGCACGGCGGCGGCAGAGATCCCCCGTCTTGTACAGCCGCTCGCCGGCTGCGAAAGGATTGGGAACGAAGCGCTCCGACGTGAGTGCAGGACGATTCAAGTAACCCCGTGTGACCCCCACGCCGCCGATATAAAGCTCCCCCGTCGCCATTAGCGGCACGGGTTGCAAATCGTCGTCCAGGATGTGCAGGCACGCATTCTGTATCGGGCTGCCGATGGGCAACGCCTCACCTGCGATCGCATCGTGCACTCTATTTATATGGGTGCAGCAGCCGACCACCGTCTCAGTCGGCCCATATTGATTGATCAGGGTCGCCTCGGGCAGCAGTTGCAGCCTGAGTTTCTCGGCCAGCTGCCGAGTGAACTGCTCACCACCCGCCACCACCACGTGCGGGGTCGATGAAGCTGGTTGTTCGGATAGATCGGCGAGCGCGCCGAGTTGCGCCGGAGTCAACTTGAACACCCAGGGTTCCGCACGCCGGGCATACTCGAGTAACTGCGCCATGCAGTCCGCTTTATCGTTGGCCAGCAGCACCACGGTCTTTGCCGCCAGCCACGGACCGAACAATGCGGTCACGGTCCCATCGAATGAAAACGACGTAGCAACCAGGGACCCGTGCACATTGCCGGAGAAGTATCTCTTTGCCGAGTACTCCAGGTAGTTGACTACGCCCCGATGCGGCGCCATGACCCCCTTGGGCCTGCCGGTAGATCCCGATGTATAGATCACATACGCCAGGTGCTCGGGCGTGAGCCCGCTGACGATGGGGTCATCTTCCCGCCGCGAGCGCCATTGTGCTTCGTCCTCCATGAGCAGCAGGGGCACGCCTGCGATCGATTTCTCATGTGCGACGCGGCTGCCGATCACCAACGCCGCTTCGCTGTCGGTCAACATGTAGTTGAGCCGCTCCACCGGATATTCCACATCCAACGGCACGTAACATCCGCCCGCCTTCAGCGTTGCCAGTATGGCGATCACCATCGCCACACCGCGCTCCATGCACACTCCTACTCGTGTATCCGGCCCGACGCCGCGCTCGATCAGTTCATGCGCCAACCGGTTCGCCCGGCGATTCAACTCGCCGTAGCTGAGGGACTCGCCGCCGTGAATCACAGCGATGGCGTCCGGCGTTCGCTGGGCTCGATCCGCAAACAAGTGGTGGATGCACTTGCGGCTGGAGTACTCCGCCTGAGTTTCATTCCATTGCCGCAGCGCCAGCAGTTCCCGCTCCGGAAGAAAGCTCAGCCGATCCACGCGCTGATTGGCATCGACCAGCATCGCTCGCAGTAGATGCAGGTAGTACTCGACATGCCTCTGCATCGTCTCGCGCTCGAACAAGGCAGCCGCGTATTCCAGTGATGCCGTGATTCGATCGCCTTGCTCGTGCATTTTCAGGGTCAGATCGCACCTGGCGGCGGCCTCCGCCTGCGCCCAGACAAACATCGCCTGAAAGACTGGATGGTGCGAAGACGCCGGCGATTGATCGACGATCTGCGCAATCTGCTCGAACGTCAGATCGGTATGCTCGAACGCCGACACGAATGCGGACTTCACCCGCGACAGCAGCTCTGACACGGTCACGGCGCCGAGTTTGATTCGTACTGGCAGCAGGCATGCGCCAATCACGAGATCGTGCTGAGCGCTCAGGCGGCTCAGCAGCGCAGCCCAACCCGTCAGCAGCGTCATTTGCAGAGTCGTTGCGTGTGACTGGCTCAACCTGCGAAGCCCTGCGGTGACCTCATGATCCAAACTGAAACTGATCCTGCCGGCGGCCGAGCTCTGCTGCGCCGGGCGCGGGCGATCCAATGGCAGTTGCAACAGTCGTGGGGCGTCCGCCAGCTGAGTGACCCAATACTCAATCTGCTGCGACAGCAGCTCACGCGGCAGACGACCGCGAGGATTCTCACTCAGCGCGACGAATACTGATGGGACCGCATGATGAGGCAATGTTTCGAACGCGTAGTCGCGCAACGCTGTTTGTTGCAGCTGACTGCGGGACATCAGGTACGCGACCAGTTTTAGCGCCCGCTTCTGGTCTTGCAGGATGATGGCCTGCGTCACTGTTGGATAGCGCTCCAACGCGCGCTCGATTTCGGCCAGGTCCACCCGCTGTCCGTGCAGTACGACCTCGGCCGTGGCCGCACCCGACAATTCCAGCTGGCCGTCTTCACGCCACTTTGCCTGCTCGCCTGTGCGGTAGATTCGCTGCCCCGGCCGTCCGAAAGGGTTCGGCACCAATCGCGCGCCAGTGAGTCGCGGCCCGCTCAGTTGTCCGTGTGCAATCTCATCTCCCCCCAGGTACAGCTCGCCGAGCGTCCCGATCGGCACCTGCTCCATCTGCCGGTCCAACACGAACACCTGCATGGCATCGAGCCGCGCCGGCGCCTCCAGCCATGGCATCGCCATGCGCGCCCAATCGCTGTTACATCGATCAGCGGGCAGTCGAGCTCCAGCACCGGGACCGCTCGACCATTCGACCAGGCGCTGGCGCTCGTACTCCGGCAACGGCAGCGATCGCCAGATGTTTCGATCCGGATCTTCGGCAATGGCCGCCACGATCTGCTGGACATACTCCAGCAAACGTCGCATGCGCGCCTGGCTGTAAAGAGCAACGCTGTATCCAATCCTGACGCGATAAGCATCCGCCGTCATGCCCACCGTCATCATCAGATCGAACTTGGCGAGATGACTGCCGATGTCGATGCCGGCGTGCTGCTGCTCCGGACCGGCCGTGCCTGCGGGCGGGGACTGGAACACAAACATCGCCTGGAACAGCGGCGTTCTGCCCAGATCCCGAGTCGTCACCAGCTGCTCGACCAATGTCTCGAAAGGCAGCTCTTTGTGATCGTACGCAGACAGCAATCGTTCTCGAACCCGAGTCACGAGGTCTCGGAAACTCAGACCGGCGGCCACGTCGCTGCGCAGGATCAGGGTATTGATGAAACAGCCAATGAGGTTCTGCACGTCCACGCGATCGCGCATGGCGACCGGCGTGCCGATGGCAAAGTTCAGGACGCCCAGATAGCGAGCCAACGCCACTTGGAAGACGGCAAGAAACATCATGAACGCAGTCGCGCGGATTCGACGGCCGAGCCGCGTGACGAGAGCGCTCAGCTCAATCGACAGGGTGCAGTCGACTTCGCCGGCTTCGTGTCGCAGCAGCGGCCGCCTGGGATAGTCAGTGGGCAGGACCGCATCGACGACGCCATCCAGTTGTGACTTCCAGAATTCCAGTTGCGGCTGGACTGTGTCGCTCGTCAACCAGCTGCGCTGCCACAGCGCATAGTCACCGTATTGCCATGGCAGTGACGGCAACTGTGGATTGCGCTCGCCAGCGGCGCAGGCTCGATACAGCAGGTCCAGCTCCCGCCTCAGAATCTCGACCGACCAGCCATCGCTGACGATGTGATGCATGTTGAGGAGCAGCACACTGTGCTGTTCCGTCAATTTGAACAGCACCGCGCGCAACAGCGGCCCGGTCGCCAGGTCAAAGGGCTTGACCGCTGCTTCTCTGATGTGAGATCGCAGACGCTCATCGCGCTCGGCGGACGGCAGATGACTCAGATCCATGAAGTGCTCGATCGATGGCAGATCGGGCATCACCTCCTGGACCGCCACTGCGTCGATCACGGGAAATACGGTGCGCAATGACTCGTGCCTGCGCACGATTTCACGCAGCGCGCTCCACAGTGCTTTGGTGTCCAGTTGCTCGTCGTAGTGATTGAGCACCGAGAGGTTGTACGCCGCGCTGAGCGGATCCAGCTGGCTGATGAACCAGATGCCCTGCTGCGCCAGAGCCAGCGGATACCGCCGGGCAGCACGTGCGAGTGTGGCCGCATCACCCGGCGCCCGCTCAGCATGAGACTCCAGTTCTGGCAGCAGCTCCGAGGCGGCGACGGTGGACATCGTGGTTCCGATCCTTCGGTGACGAGCACTAAACGTCGTTCAATGACGCATTCTCACAAACGAGCGGCGGTCCGGCGGAATCTTCTATCTGTAAATCCACCAGTCGGATGTCACTGGCGTTGGACAGGAACACTCCGCTATGCCTGGCCAGTTGTACGCCTTCGGAGCGCGAGAACGCGCGAGCGGTGGGACTCTCCCCGAATCTCACGCGATAGCGCTCGATCGTCAATCCCTGCAGCGGGCGTTCCGGCAGCCCCAAGACATAGCCGGCGCTGTGCGCTGTGTTCTCGCTGTAAACATCCCGAATGCAAACGTTGCGCAACGTCGGCGTGCCGTCGTCGGTGTCCGGGACATTTGCGTCAGAATCGCAGTTGTAGAAACTGTTCACCGCGAACGCGGTGCCGACGCCATCCATCACGACGCGCTCCATCAGCACGCCATCGACGACCGCGGTCTTGCCTCGGCCGCGGCAGGTCTTGATACGCAAGCCCCGGTCGGTACCGCTGAAAATGCAATCTCGGATCTGCACGTCATAGACGCCGCCCGACATTTCAGAACCGATGACCACTCCTCCGTGACCGCGCTCCATGAGGCAGTTGGAAACGATCACGCCGCGAGTGGGAGCGCAGACGCGAGCGGCGATCCACGCCTTCCCTGACTTGATCGCCACGCAGTCATCTCCGGTGGAGATTCGCACGCCCGCGATGTGCACGTCCTGGCACGACTCCGGCACGATGCCGTCGGTGTTGGGCGAGCGAGGCGGAGATTCGATGTGCAGGTCGCTGAAACGCAGCGTGCGAGACCAGAGCGCATGCACCGTCCACGATGGCGAGTTGCGCAGGCTGATGCCCGCAATGGACACTCGCTCGGCTCGAACCAGATAAACCGTTCGGGGCCGCCGGCCTCGGAAACGTTCCTTCGGCCGGCTCCACCATGTTTCGATGGAAGCGTTGGCGTCGATGCACCCTTCGCCCCAGATACGAACATCATGAATATCAATGCCATTGAGCAACGCGGCGTGACAATCATCCGGCTGCCCCTCCCAGCTGCCGAGAAAATGGGGCTCTCGTTCCGCCGTGCCGGTGAGATGCCCCGGCAGCACGGGCCAGCGGTCGATGTCGGGATGACCGATGAGCCTTGCATCGCGTGCCAGGTACAAATCGACTCCACTTCTCAGAAACAGCGGGCCAGTGAGCCATTGTCCCGGCGGCAATTCGACGACTCCACCTGCGGGACACGCGTTGATGGCGGCGCTGATCGCTGCAGTATCGTCGTTCATCCCATCACCGAGCGCGCCGAACGCTCGCACGTCGCAGCGGGCGCGTTCAGGCAATGTTCTGAATTCCACACTGGCATTGCCATCGCCCGAATCAACTCGCAGCCGATATCGCGTGGCGCTTTCGAGGCCATGCAGGGTGAACACGTTGCGCGCAGCGGTTCCGTTGCGCCGATCGTCCAGCGTCCAGTGATGCGACCACGGAGCGCTCCACGGATGATCGTTACAGATCTCAAAGGTCGCGCTACCGGACGTCACCACTGATTCAGCCAACCGCATCGACACATTCCTTCACGCAAAAGCGGCGATGAGCCGGCGAGTGCCGGAACCTGGCGTCCAGTTGCTGGCCGCGTGAGTCCACGTGAGGTTGTTCTGAATGATGAGCTCTCCCGGCTCCAGCTTGCGAACGATCACTGCCGCGAATAAATCTTGAAACGCCGCGCCCGAGCTCCACAGCGATTGGCGATACACCGGATCGCTGTGATCGATGCGCGGGCCGTTCTCCGGTTCACGCAACAGATCGCGGCTCGCCATCAGCTGGAGACATTCCTTCAGGCAGTCACGATCCAGGCTCGCGACGCTGTCCCAATACGTGAAAACTTCACGTTGCAGAACCCTGGAGAAATTCCTGCGCAGCGGCGTCAGCACCCACAGAAACCGAACGCCCTCCATGTCGGAGGCCTGCTCCTGGAGCACCACATCGCCCGGTTCGGGAAATCCTTGCACCATGAATTTCGCTCGCGCGAGTGCTTTTTCGGCCGTCGTCATTGGTCGTGAGCTCGGATCGATACGAGTGACCAGCTCTCTCATGGAAGACCAGACCGCCTGGTCCTGATCGCAATTCAGCAGCAGCGTGACGCCGCCGTCGGTGGTGTTTTGATGACAGTACAGCGACGCGAGCTGGATGTTTTGCAACCGGTTGCCCTCGGAGTGGGGCAGCACGATCTCAAACTCGCTGCGACGATTCACTGTCATGAAGAATCGGCCGACGTTCCGGCGATGCCCGTGAATGCCGGCGAAGGCGGCCTGGCTTTCCAACTGCACGCTGAGGTCCAGCGCCGCGGCCACCTCACTCATGATTTCATCAGCCTCGCGTGCGGTGGCATTGCGGACCAGCACCACCTGGTCGCTCTTCAACGCAGCGATCATGGTGTCGACACGTGATCCGCCGCTCGCGCGGCGGTCGATGATCTCCAAGCGATTCGTGCCGTCCGGAATGTTCACGCGCTGGCCCCGAGCGCCGGAGCCGGGCTGCTCTCGGGTTTATACACAGGCAATGTTCCGTCGAGGTATCGCGCTTTGCAGCCGCTGCGTTCCACCTTGCCGCTGGTGGTTTTGGGGATCGCATACGTCGGCACGAAGACGATTTCATCCAGCCTGACCTGATGTTCTTCGGCCACCTCGCGCCGCATCGCCACTTCCAGCTCCTTGCGTGAGACGGGGATGCCGCCCATCGCCCCGTCCGCGCTCTCATCCAGCAAGTAATATCCCCGGTTGAGCTCGCACACGATCACGATGCGCACCGGACCTTCCAGCTCCAGCGAAAAGGCGATGCTGCAGCCGGGGCGTAGCGCCGGGTGACTTCTCTCGGCCGTCTTCTCGATCTCCTGCGGATAGTGATTGCGACCTTCGACGATGATCAGATCCTTGCGGCGACCGGTGAATACAAACTCGCGCCCGTCCATGAAACCCAGATCGCCGCTTCTCATGTAGCGCCTGCCTGGCATGCCCTCGATCTGCGCGTGGAACGTTGCTTCGGTCTCGACCGGCCGCTGCCAGTAACCTTTTGCAACCAGATCGCCGCTGACCCAGATCTCGCCCACTTCTCCGGGCGGCGTCAGCTGCTTCGTCTGCGGGTTGACGATCTGCACATCGATGTCCCAGGGCCCTGGCACCACGTGACCGCAACCGACGAGCGTGATGCCCCGTGCGTTTCCAGTACGTGGGCGCACGCGATGATTCTCCAGTGCCTGGCCGTCCACTTCGTAGTACTGGACACCCGATTCCGACAACGTCACGAGCAGCGTCGCTTCGGCCAGGCCCCACGCGGGCACCAGCGCCGACGGCGCAAAGCCGCAAGATGCATACGTTGCAATGAACTGCTTCATGCTCGAGCTGCGAATCGGCTCCGCCGCGCAGCTGGCTCGATACCAGCAGCTCAGATCCAGCCGACTACGTTGTTGCTCAGTGGATTTGCGCGCGCAAAGATCGAACGAGAAGCTCGGCCCGGAACTGTGCGAGGCGCGGTAGCGATGGACTGCATCGATCCAGCGCAGCGGGTTTTGAACGAAATCGAACGGCGACATGAGATAAACGGGCATCCCATGCGCCAGCGGAGTCAGCATGCCTTCGATCAATCCGAAGTCATGAAAGTACGGCATCCAGCAAACCGCCTGCGTCCCGTGAGTGCGATGTCCGAGCACGGTACCGTTGTAGTCGATGAGCGAGGTGAGATTCCGATGCGTCACCATCACACCCTTGGCGGACGCGGTGGACCCGGAGGTGTATTGCAGATATGCGAGGTCGGACTCGTGGATCGGCTCCTCGCGCCACCGCGCCGAGCGATCTTCGAGCTGATCGACCACGATCCATTCGAGATTCTCGTATCCCTCCATCCGGCTCGCAGCGTCCTGCAATCTTGCCGCCATCCTCGATGTCGTCAGTACGTAGCGGATGCCTCCGTCCGCGATGACATTCCTGGTGCGGTTCAGATAACGTTCGACTTTGAAGGACATCGGTGCCGGCAGCGGCGCCGCGA
>CAMLEO010000072.1 GCA_946478975.1 uncultured Steroidobacter sp. | reverse complement strand
ACCCATGATGAGATCGAGGTTGCGCAGGCCGATGTCGAAGTCGATGACGGCGACGCGCTTGCCTCGGCGGGCCAGGCCGCAAGCGACGCTGGCGGACGTGGTCGTCTTGCCGACGCCACCCTTGCCGGAAGTCACAACGATGATTTCGGTCAAAGCGGGATTCTCCTTCTAATCTGTCGTTTTCAATTCGCAGACCTGACGACGGCGGCGCTTCATCCGCCACTGCGTTCAGCCGCGAATGGCGGCGAAGCGCAGATCGTCGCCATCCAGCCAGGCCTGGACCGGCTTGCCAGCGAGCTCGGGCGGCAAGGTTTCGAAGACTCGGAACACGCCGGCGATGGACACCAGCTCGGCGTGAAATTCCTGACAAAACACACGCGCTGTCACTTCGCCGCGCGCTCCGGCCATCGCTCGGCCGCGCAGCGTTCCATAGATGTGCACGCAACCATCGGCGATCACTTCGGCGCCGGCACCGACGGTCGAGGTCACAACCAGATCCGAGTGACGCGCGTAAATGCGCTGCCCCGAACGCACCGGCTGATGCTGCATCAAAGACGGCGTGCGCAAGACCGCCGGCTCCGGCGTGGGTGCCGGCTTCGGCGGCGGCGCCACCGGCGTGGCTTTACCCTGGACGCGGAACTGCGTGAGCACCGGCACTTCGAGTGCACGAGCGAGCGTGTCGACCGCTGCGGTTCCGTGCGCCAAACCAACCGTGAGCATGCCGGCTCGCTTGACCGCATCGAACACCGCGCGCATTTCGCTGACCGTCGGTTCTTTTTCGAGCGCGCTCAGGTCCAGACAGACAGCGGTGCGTTCAAATAACTGCGGAGCGGCCGCGACGCGCCCGGTGAGCTCATCGAGGATCGTGCCCGCCTCCACGGTGCGGATGCGCACCTGGGCCAGGCCGACCTGGCCGAAACGGATTTCCACGGCGGGTTCTCTGACAGCTTCGGCGGCTTTATTCATTGCAGTGAGCGCGGGCCAGTTGCCAGGCACGAAGTGTAGCGGATGCTGCGGCCGCTGCGTGGAGAGTTGCAACCTGTCGTGCGTCGACGACCGTGCAGGCAACAAATATCTGCTCGGCTGGAACGATCGGCGCGCGCCGTTCGTCATTTCCACAGCTTCGTGATTCCCGGAGTGTGGCCGCCGTGCGCGCCGCCCAGACTCCACCTGCTTACGGAACCTGTTTTATTGAGCATGCCCATGGCCGCAGCGACGCCGTTACTTTGGACCGGAGGCTGGGACTCCACTTTTCGCCTGCTTTCTCTGGTGTTGCGCGAGCAGCGCCACGTCCAGCCCTATTACATCGTCGACAATCTCGAGCAGCGGCCCGCGGTGCCGGCGGAGCGCGCGGCGATGGATCGAATTCGGCGGCGGCTCGCCGAGCGCTATCCCGAAGCGGCTGTCAGGCTATCCGACACCATCGAATGCCGGCTGCAGGACATCGACGCGGACACCGAAACCTTTCGCTACTACGAGCGTTGTCTCGCGACCGGCTTCATCGGCGGTCAGTACGAATGGCTCGCGCGCTACTGCCGCCAGCACAACATCGCGGACATGGAGCTCTCCATTCATCGCGATGACAAGGCGCGCGAGTTGCTCGCGGAATTGATCGATCCCACAGATCACGCGCGACTGGATCGGCGCTTCGCCGGCGACTGCCGTTATGAGCTGTTCAAGTCATTCCGCTTCCCGCTGTTCGATCTCACCAAGCGTCACATGCAGGCCGAAGCGCGCCTGGCCGGCTTCGACGATCTGATGAATCTCACCTGGTTCTGCCATCGGCCGCGCAAGGGCGAGCCGTGCGGGACGTGCAACCCGTGCATCTACACCATCGAGGAAGGTCTCGCGGAACGTGTGCCGCTGGCCGGCCGCATACGTTATCGTCTGCGCGTCGTGCCGCGCGTTCGACACTGGTTGACTCGCCATCCCGATCTCTACATGAAAGTCCGCGGCGTTTATCGCAAGCTGCGCGCCAAAGATCAGCGCGCAGTGCCTGCGTAACCGCAAGTCGCTGACATGGGCTGACGAGTTTCCGCCGTACGGTGCGCGGCTGGTGAAAACAAATTCTCAGGGAGAAATCGTCATGCCCGCGACCCAACACGACAAGGCTGTCCAGTTTCGAGCGCTGCATGAGCAGCCGCGCGCTTTCATCATTGCGAATGCTTGGGACGCCGGCTCGGCGCAGTTGCTCGCGGGCCTCGGCTTCCCCGCAATCGCGACATCGAGCGCCGCCTCGGCGGCGACGCTAGGACGAGCGGACGGCAAAATCACACGTGACGAAGCCATGGCGCATGCTCGCGCACTCGCCGGCGCCGTCGACGTGCCGGTCGCAGGCGATCTCGAAAACGGCTTTGGCCACAGCCCCGAGCACGCCGCGGAAACGATCCGCCTGGCGGCCCAGGCCGGCCTGGTCGGCGGCTCGATCGAGGATTACACCGGCGACCCGGCCCGGCCCATCTACGATTTCAATCAAGCAGTCGAGCGCGTGACCGCAGCCGCCGAAGCGGCACGCTCGCTGCCGTTTCCATTTGCGTTCACGGCTCGTTGCGAAAACCTTTTGCACGGCCGCGCCGACCTCGACGACACCATCAAGCGCCTGCAGGCGTTCGAGAAAGCCGGCGCCGATGTGTTGTTCGCGCCGGGCCTGCCGGACCTGCAAGCGGTGCGCACGGTGTGCTCGTCGCTGTCCAAGCCGGTGAACTTCATGGTTGGGATCCCCGGCCGTTCCTTCAGCGTCGCCGAGCTGCAGGACGCCGGCGTGCGCAGAATCAGCCTCGCGACTTCACTGCATCGTGCAGCCATGAGCGGCGTGTATCGGGCGGTGATGCAAATCAAGGAACAGGGAACGTTCGATTTCTTGAACGACCTGATCAGCCCGAAGGAATTGGGCAAGTTCCTGCGCTGAGCAGGCGCTGCAACTCCGCCTGCAATCTCTCGAACGCTCTCACGTATCTCGCCTGCCTCGACGGGTCATGTGCCCGCCGAGGCTGGCGCTCACGATTCTTTGACGAGCGACGGCGCGTCTTCAGCAGCGGCACGATGGCCATTCCCGCCTCGACCGCGCGCTCCATCCCGAGCGCCGCGCTGACCAGGATGACGCCGCTCAGCGTAAACGCGAGCGCTGGCCGCAAATGAACTTTGCTGCCCTTCTCGGGCAGCACCTCAAACCAGCTGCTGCGAGCAAACGACAGCAACTTGCGGCCGAGGCGTCGATACATTTGCTCGACAGTGAGGCCGAAATGGCGGGCAAGATCGTCGTCTCGCACCGCCTTGCGCCCACGGTTGTGGATGAGCAAATGCTCGAAGGGAGACTCGTACTTCAATGAATGCTGTTGCGTTCGAGCAGGACGTCCATGATCTTTTTCACGAAGCGCTGCTCGGTCTTGCTCAGCTGCTGGAAACGCTCCGCGTGCCGCAGACCCGCCGGCGACAGGCGCCGATGGCCAGGACGCGGCGTGCGCGTCAGGCCCATCAAGTCTTCCACCGACACGCCAAAAATTTTCGCCAGCTTGGAGACGATCAGCACCGACACGCGCCGATCGCCGAGCTCGTAGGCGAACACCGTCTGTTGTGACACTCCCAGCGCTCGGGCCAACTCCGCTTGAGTCATGCCCTGCTCTTTGCGCAGTACTGAGATGTGCGAACCCAGAGCCCTGAAAAAGGCGCGGCTCTCTTGTTTGATCACGCGGCGACTCTCGAACGATTGTTTTTGTAGCCATGATCCTAAAAGAGGATATATCCCTGTGAAGGCACTAACCTGCTGTAGTGGAGCGCGATCGGTGATTACAGTTCATAGGCCCTCGCTCGTGTTTTTCAGAACCCCTGCGGCGTGAAGAGTAAAAAGAAACAGGTGAAGTTTGTCGACCCGAAAATTCGATTTATTGACCTGTCAAAGGACGATTTGCGCAACTGGTTTGTGATCTCGTGCGCCCCATCCACAACGCATATCATCCGCGCAATCTTCCGCGCGCCCCCATCCAGCCGGGCACCGCTGTCGACGCGCCCCGCTTCCCACCAACCGGCGGCTCGCCGATACTTACGCTTTGCCAGATTTGCAGGATGCGCTTCGTGAACGAACTCACCTTCCGCGGCTTCCTACTGCGCGCGGCCTTCTCGTTATTGCTGGTTTTGCTGACGTTCAACCCGAGTGGCTACTCGTACGTGCACATGCTGTCGAACGGCTTCCCGCATGTGACGCCAGTGGAGGCGGTGTGCGGCATCCTGCTGCTGATCGGCTGGATCGTGTTCCTGGGGGCGACCCTGAAATCGATCGGCCTGGTCGGGATGCTGCTGGCGTTCGCGCTGTGCGGCGCGCTGATCTGGATGATCGTGTCGTGGGGCTGGGTGACGCTCCAGAACACCAACGCCCTGGTGTGGATCGGCCTAGTGGTGCTGTCGCTGATCCTGGCCATCGGCATGGCCTGGGCGCATCTCTACCGTCGCTGGACGGGCCAGGCGACGGTAGATGAGGTCGACGAGAAGCAGTAGCGCTAGTCGCGGCGCGCTTGCTTGGGTGGGTTCACTTTCCAGTAGACCGTGTAACGGTCGTAATGGATCTCGTGGAACGGACGTAGCGTGATATCACGCCGCGGCGTGGTGCTGGTCAGCTTGAACGCGACATCCTTGCCGGGCAGCCGCTTCAGACTGGCGGCAATCGATTCGGGCTGGCCGCTCAGTTCGGGGACCGCAATGCCTTCGAGCTTGAGGTTCGCCTGCTGCTCCCTGGCATAGGGAATATTTTCCGTCGGCGACACCGGCCCGAGATCGCCGGCCAGCACCACCGGACCGTAGATGAACGCGACCAGCTCCGGCGAGCCATGCACCGCTTCCGTCCGCACGGACATCGGCAGGGTCATGGTCAATGCATCGCCCTTCTTCCACTCACGCTTGATGACTGCATACGAGCCGGGCTGAGCCGGCACATCGAGCGGCTTGCCATTGAGCGTGAATGTCGCTTTGTCGGTCGCCCAGGCCGGCACTCGTACGTTCACAGCGACCGAACCCGCCGGCGCCTGCGTGACCGTGAACGAGCTGCGATTTTCGTTCGGATAGCGGGTGCGCTGCTCCAGCTCCAGTCCCCGCTCCTGCCAACGCAGCTTGGAAGGAATGAACTGATTCACGTACAACGCATCGGCAGTGTGGAAATAAATCGCCGCGCCATACTTGGTGTGATTCTCCATGCCGCTGCCGACACAGCACCAGAACGAATCGTGCGGTGTGCTGTAGGTTTTGAAGTGGCCGGGCTTGAGTGACATGAAATACGTGAACATGCCCTGCTTCGGCTCCTGCGAGGCGAGGATGTGGTTGTACAGCGCACGCTCTTCGAAGTCCGCGTACTCCACCTGCGGCTGCCAGCCGATCAATCTGTCGGTGAGTCGCAGCATGTTATAGGTGTTGCACGTCTCGGCGGTTGCGGCACTCAGGTGCTGAGACGCGGTGGTCGGCGAAAAGAAAAATTCGCCGTCGCTGTTGCCGCCGATCGCCCACGAGTGATCGCGCACCACCTTCTTCCAGAAATTCTCGGCGATGGTTCGGCCTTGCGGCTCGTCGGCAACTTCATAGCTGCGTGCGGCGCCGATGATCTTCGGAATCTGCGTGTTGGCATGCTTGCCCGGCAACTCGTCGCGGCCGGCGAGCAGCGGATCGAGAATCGCGCGATGTTCGAAACGACGCGCGGTCGCGAGATAACGTTGCTCGTGCGTCAGTTCGTAAATATCCAGCAGCACTTCGTTCATGCCGCCGTGCTCGACCTGCAGCATCGTTTGCAATTGCTCGGGCGTGAGCGGCGCAGTGATGTCGTCCACCCAATTGGCCAGGCGCAAGGTCACATCTTTCGCCTGCTCGCTGCCGCCCAGCGTCCAGGCATCTCGCAGGCCGGCGAGCACTTTGTGCTGCGTGTACCAGGGAACCCAGCCGCCGTCCTTGAAGTTGAACGCGCCCTTGGTCTCGACCTTGCCTTCTTTGAATCCACGCAGCGTCGCCAGTTCGAGCGGCGGCAATGCGCCGACATAACCATCGCCATAGGCACGTTGCGCTTCTGCCATCTCGGAGATGATGTAATCGATCCGTTTGCGGAAACGCTCATCGCCAGTCGCTGCGTACTGTTGTGACAACGCGGTGAGATAGTGGCCGAGCGTATGACCGGCGATGCCTTGCGACTCCCAACCGCCATACAACTCGCCCTTGGGCTGCAGGCCGGCGTACTGGCGAGTGTTGTGCAACAGCCGGTCCGCATCCAGGCTCAACAAATAAGTGGCGTTCCGCTCCATCGCCTGCTTGAACGGGCTTTCCAGCAGCTCGACTTCGCTGAGCTTGAACGCGGTCAGCGCCGGCGCCGCATCGACATTGGCGGCAGCAACCATCGCCAGGCTTCCCAATACCACCGCTCGCAACAACTTCATGACTTGCGCTCCTCGTGAATTACGCCGGCACCGTGACGATGACGTTCCACGACAGCGGCTTCAAGCGCGCGCTGACGACGCCTTTGGAGATCGTTACGTCCGTTCTGTTTCTGGGCGACACCGCGTCCGGCGCCGACTTGCTGTTGACCGCCTTCAAGTCGCTGTGATGCAGCTCGCTCGCGAGCGTCACCTTGCGATCCTCGCCGAAGCCGCGCAGCTCGATATTCAGATCCATTTCGTCGCTCGCACTCCGATTGAGCGCGAGGATCGTGACCGCACCGCTTTGTTCGTCGTGAATCACGCTCGACAACAGCAGCGGCAAGTCGGTGTGAGTCTTGGTCGAGAATGTGTCCGTCTGCACCTTCGTGCGCAGCACCTGCCCGCGAGCATGGCGAGACGCCTGCGCGAACGGGTGGAAAATCGTCTGGCGCCACGCCGGCCCGCCCGTCTCGGTGAAGATCGCCCCAATGACATTGACCAGCTGCGCAAGGCACGCCGTCTTCACGCGATCGGCGTTGTTGATGAGCGTGATCAGCGCACCGCCGACCACCAGCGCATCTTCGAAGTTATAAATCTCCTCCAGCAGCGGCGGCGCCTTCGGCCAGCCCGGCTTGCGCAGGTCCGCCGGTGTGTGCGCCTTGTACCAGACGTTCCATTCGTCGAGCGACAGCATGATGCGCTTCGACGAGCGCCGCTTCGCCGCCACCGCATCGCTGATCGCCGCGACTTCCTTGATGAAGTAGTCGAGGTCCTCGATCACGGTGAAGAACTGCTGGACGTCGTTGCTGTCGTTGCGGAAATAAGCGTGCAGCGAAATGAAATCTACTTCGTTGAAACAATGATCGAGCACGTCGTATTCCCACGAACCGTATGTCGGCATGGCGCGCTGGGATGAACCGCATGCGGCAAGTTGCAAATCGCTTTCGACCCAGCGCATCACCTTCGCTGTTTCTTTCGCGACGCGTCCGTATTCCTCGGCTGTCTTCTGGCAGATCTGCCACGGGCCATCCATTTCGTTCCCCAGGCACCAGAACTTGATGTTATGCGGCTGCTCATAGCCGTGCGCGCGCCGCAGGTCCGAATAGTGAGTTCCGCCCGGATGATTGCAGTACTCCAGGAAATGACGCGCCTCGTCCGGCCCGCGCGTACCGAGATTCACAGCAAACATCGGCTCGACGTTCGCGGTCCGGCACCAGGTGATGAATTCGTTGGTGCCGAATTCGTTGCTCTCGGTCGAACCCCACGCCAGGTCCAGCCGCGTCGGACGCTGATCCTTCGGGCCGACGCCATCCTCCCAGTTGTAGCCGGAAAGAAAGTTGCCGCCGGGATAGCGCACGATGGTCACGCCCAGCTCGCGCGTCAGCTCCAGCACGTCCTGCCGAAAGCCGTCCTTGTCCGCGGTGGCGTGGCCGGGCTCGTAGATGCCCCCGTAAACGCAGCGCCCCAAGTGCTCGACGAACGTGCCGAACACGCGGCGATCGAGGGTGGAGATGACGAAGTCGCGGTCGACAACGATGCGTGAAGTGAGCATGGAAGAGATCCGGTGAAAGAGCTTACAAAAGATGGAACAGCAATTCGTTGACGCGATGTTCCGCGTCGGCGAGCGCGGCGTCGACGGGTTTGTGGCCGGCAACTGCTGCGGCCATTTCTTCGCCGATGATGTCCTGGACCGGAAACTGCCGCTGCACGGCCGACGGCAACGGCGTGCCGATCAGCGACAGTTTCGCGAGCTCGCTTCGATGCGGGAGCGCATTGAACCGCTCGCTCTCGATCACAGGCTTGAACGACGGCACGTGGCCGGTGCGCGCCCAGTGATAGTCATTGTCGGCCAGATATTTCAGCAGTTTGAAAAGCGCGGCGCGCTGTTGCGGGGTGCGCTTTTTTGTCGGCATCACCCACGCGTGCCCATCAATATAAGTCGCGTCGCGTTCGTACAGCTGAGGAAACGGCATGACGGCGTAACCGTCCGACAGCGGTCGATCGGGCTGGCGCGCTTGCGCATCGAAATCGCTGATCAGCCACGTGCCGACCAGGTAAACACCGCCCGCACCGTTGATGAAGGCATTGGTCGCAGAGGCATAGTCCAGATTCTTGGTGGTCAGATCTTCGGCGTAGATCTGTCGAAACAACTCGAACACTCGCTTCGCTTCCGGCGACTGCAGCTTGATCTGCTGCGGGTTGGCAAAGAACTGCGCGTTCTGCTGCATCATCAAGGTATAGAAGTTGCGCGTGTACGCGGCCGTCTGATTGGCGAGTGCCTGCACGAGATACGGTTTGCCGGTCGCCTTCTTGAACTGACGCGCCTGTTCGAGCAGCTCTTCGGGGCTGCGCGGCAGGATCGGCTTGCCGTCCTTCACCAGGCCGGCCTGGCGAAAATAGTTCATGTTGATGTGCCACAGCGGCGCCCAGTTATCGATGGGCATGCCGTAGATCTGGCCATGTTTGCTCACGCCCGCGAGGCTCGAAGTCGTGAAGTCTTCGGGATTCACGCCGGCCGCGCGCAATTCATCACCGATCGGTTCCAGCAGCTTTCGAGATTCGTAATCGGGAATCGCGGAGAAATGCATCGTCACCAGGTCCGGCGGATCGCCGGCCGCGATCTGTGCCGAGAGTTGGTTGTAACCGGGCCAGGCGACCGGGCTAACCCGAACGCGCACGTCGGGGTTCTCAGCGGCGAAGCGATTGATGAGCGTAGTCATGATGCCGCACTCGCCTTCCGCTTTTTCAACGTCGGTGCGGTCGCCGTACTCGGCGCGACAGGTGCCGAAGAAACGTTGCACGACGATTTCGTTCGGCGCCTGGTGCACACCGCAGCTCGTCAGCAGCGCGAACATCAGCAATGTGACCAACGCGCGCATCATTTTGCTGCTCCGGAGACAGCGCGCACGATGTACTTCTGAAAGAACATATACACGATCAGAACCGGCAGCGAGCCGAATACGGCTTGCGCCATCAAATACCCGAGCCCGGCGGATTCAGCGAAGTTCACCTGCGTCGAGGCGATGCCGACCGTCATCGTGTACATCTGCTCGTTCGTGCCCGAGACCAGCGGCCACCAGTAGTCGTTCCAGGCGTGCAGGAAAGTGTAGATTCCCAACGTCGCCTGCGCCGGCAACGTCATGGGCAGCAGCACACGCCAGAAGATCTGGAAGCGCGACGCATTGTCGAGCAGCGCCGCCTCATCGATATCTGTGGGGATGGCGCGGAAATATTGCGTCATCAGGAACACGCCGAACGGAGCCGACATGCCCGGCAGCATCAATCCCGGATAGGTGTTGTGCAGGTCGAGCGCGCTGAACAGCTGATGGCGCACGATGATGACGGCCTGCTCCGGAATCGCGAGACCGAACAGCACCAGCACGAAAATCACATTCCGTCCCGGAAACTCCAGGCGCGCAAATCCATAGCCGGCAAGCGACGAGAGCACGAGCACGCCGAGGCTCATGCCGGCGGACACGATGATGCTGTTGAGCAGCCAGCGGAACACCGACGAGCCGGCGATGATGTCGGCGTAGTTCTTCAACGTCCACGGCGCGTGCAGGACAGAGTTGGTGTTAACGAGCAGCTCGGCGTTGCTCTTGATCGACAGCCCGAGGGCCCAGACCATCGGGATCACCATCACCATTGCGAGCACGATGGTCGCGCCCAGGATCAAGCGATCGCCCAAGCCTCTGCCAACCGCGCCCGATGTGACGTAGGCGGCCATGATCAGAACGCCTCCTTGCGACGGGCCACGAAGTACTGCGCCAGCGCGGCGATCAGGATGAGGCCGAAAAGAATCTGGCCTGCGGCCACCGCGTAACCCACGTCCCAGCGATTGAAGCCGACTTCATATATGAACAACACCATCGGTCGCGAGGCATTGTTCGGACCGCCCAAGGTCATGAGCTGCGCCTGGCCGAAGAGCTGGAACTGCAGCACGACTTCGATGATCACGACCAGCGCGAACGTGCGGCGAATGGAAGGCAGCGTCACGTGCCAGAATGTTTTCCAACGGCCGGCGTTGTCCAGCGCCGCAGCTTCGTACAGTTCGCGCGGCACCTGCTGAAGCGCGGCCAGGAACAACATCATCGGCAGGCCAATGCACCACCAGATCGTCGTGATCCCGATCGCCGGCAGCGCCAGCGTCTCGCTGCTCAAGAATGGAATCGACGGTTGCCCGAAGTAATGCAGCACGTTGGCGATGAAGCCGCCGTCTGGCGCGAAGACAACTCGCCACAGCAATGTCACTATCGTCACCGACAACACCGAGGACGAAAAGAACACTCCGCGCAGGAACGCCGCTCCGCGCGTTGCGCGGTTCAACGCCAACGCGAGCGCCAGACCGATCAGTGCCAGTGCCGGCACGGTCAGAAAGATGAAATAGAACGTGTTGCCGACCGCGCCGATGAACACCTTGTCGTGAGCGAGTCGTACGAAGTTCTGCAGGCCGACGAAGCGGCTGCCGCCGAAGAAATCCGCCTTGTGCAAGCTCAGCCAGAAGCCGGCGAACAGCGGGTACACCAGCAGCGTCACATATAGAAACAAATACGGCGCCACGTACAGCATGTTCGACCAGCGGCTCTGCGGCGTGGACGATGGAGCTGCCACGTCAGGCTCCCGCATCCTGGGCGGCGTGATGGCCGCGCTCGCGATCGTCGAACAAATGCGCGGCGCCGCCGTTGAACTTCACACCCACAGCGTCGTTGAGTCGCACCCGACTGTCGCCGGCATCTTCGGCAACCACGGTCGTCCCATCCGCAAGGCGCACGTATATCAACGTGCGATCGCCCAAGCGCTCGACGAATTGTGCTGTTCCAGCCGTGTTGCCTGCGCCGGGTGCGCAGATGTCGAGACACTCGGCTCGAATGCCCAGCTTGAAAGATTGCGAGGCTGGCAGCGCCGCCTTGTCGATGCGCGTCTCGACGACTGCGCCGTCCGGCAGGCGCGCCGACGCGAATCCGTTCGTCGATTCGACTAACGAGGCGGGAACGAAATTCATCGCCGGCGTGCCGACGAACCCGGCGACAAAGCTGGTCGCCGGGCGCGAGTAAATCTCCATCGGCGTGCCGATCTGCTCGATGCGCCGGTTGTTCATCACCACGATCCGATGCGCCAGCGTCATCGCTTCGATCTGATCGTGGGTCACGAAAATGATCGCCGCCTCGATGCGCTGGTGAAGTTGCGCGATCTCCAGGCGCGTGCGCACACGTAAAGCCGCATCGAGGTTCGACAATGGCTCATCGAAAAGAAACAACTGCGGCTCTTTGACGATCGCGCGCCCGATTGCGACGCGCTGGCGCTGGCCGCCGGAAATCTGCCCCGGCTTGCGCTCCAGCAGGTGCTCGATTTCCAGCATCTTCGCCGCCGCTGCCACGCGCCTGGCGATCTCATCTTCGGCGAGACGAACGTTGCGCAGGCCGAAAGACATATTCTCCCGCACGGTCATGTGCGGATAGAGCGCATAGTGTTGAAACACCATCGCGACCCGGCGCTCGCCCGGCGCGAGCTGGTCGACGCGTCGATTGCCGATCCAGATCTCGCCTGAGTCGACCGGCTCAAGTCCCGCGATCATGCGCAACAGGGTCGACTTACCGCAGCCCGACGGGCCGAGGAACACCATGAACTCGTGCGGCCGGATGCTCAGCGAAACATTGTCGATGACGGTCGCCGTGCCGAAAGTCTTGGTGACGTTTTTGAGTTCGATGCCCGGCATGAAAGCAGCCGTCCCCTACGGCAATCATCACTTATAACTCAGACAAATTCATGGTATCCAGTTTCCCCGGGGCAGGCAATGAGCGCGGGCAAACCCTCATTGTCGTGCGTACACTACGGCCGGTCGGGGCAGACAGCGCCGATCGAAGGATTCGAGGAAGAGTCATCAATGCCGAACAAGAAATCCTCAGCGAGGGCGAATGCGCGGGCGCGCAGAAAATCGCTGCGACTGCATGGAACCATTGCCCGCGACCTGGGCGTGCTGATCGTTTCCGGCCGTTACAAGCCCGGCGACATCTTGAACGGCGAGATCGACGCGAGCGACCGATTGCAGGTCTCGCGCACGGCGTACCGCGAGGCGGTCCGCATTCTCTCGGCCAAAGGCCTGGTGGAATCGCGGCCGAAAGTCGGCACGCGCGTCAGCCCGCAGGCGCGCTGGCACATGCTCGATCCCGATGTGCTGTCGTGGATCTTTGAGTTCGAGCCGGACGACACGCTGCTCGCCAACTTGTTCGAGTTGCGCAAGATCGTCGAGCCGGAAGCGGCTGCGCTCGCAGCCATGCGTCGCACGGATGAAGAATTGCACGTCATGGAGCAGGCGCTGAAAGGCATGGAACAGCATTCGCTCGCGAGCGAAGCGGGCCGGCTCGCCGACCAGGAATTTCACTCGGCGATGCTTCGCGCCAGCGGCAATGCTTTTATCGTTTCGCTGACCAGCGGCATCGGCGCCGCGGTGTCATGGACGACCATTTTCAAACAACGGCACAACCCGCTGCGTCGTGACCCGCTGCCGGATCACATCAGGGTCTACGAAGCGGTGAAAGCCGCCGACCCGAAGGCAGCTCACGCAGCCATGTTGAACCTCGTCGACCTGGCGCAGCTGGACACCGCCAACTCGCGCAAGCCCAAAGCGAAATCTGCCCCCGCCTCAGTCACTTCGGCCCGGGGTTGAGAGCAATCCAGCGGCAATCGCGAGGTTTGCCGCCCGCGCACCTTGTATTGTTGAGGTAGCGATACCAAGTGCCTAATCAGGCTGCGGTCCGCCGCACCTCAAAGTGTCAGCAGCGCTCCGGATTGCCCGGGGCGGTGCAAGTGTAATATTGTCTGAGTAATCCCAACGGAAAAGTCTACGCGGAGATCCCCATGCCCTTGACCGGTCAGCTGTTCATCGGTCGCGAACGCGTCGCGACCAGTAAAACCTTTCGCGCCGCCAACCCGACCACCGCTTCCTACATCGAACCGCCGTTCAGCAGCGCGGGCCCGGCCGAAGTGGAGCGGGCCTGCGCCCTCGCCTCGGCAGCTTTCGACAGCTATCGCTCGCTCGATAACGAGACCCGCGCGAAATTCCTCGAAACCGTCGCTGACAAGATCATGGCGCTGGGCGATGAACTGCTCGAACGCGGCAATGCCGAGTCTGGCCTGCCGCTGGCGCGCCTGACGGGCGAACGCGCCCGTACCTGCAATCAGCTGCGCCTGTTCGCGACCGAGCTGCGCCTGGGCGGCTGGCTCGGCGTTCGGATCGACCCGGCGATGCCGGATCGCAAGCCGCTGCCGCGTGCCGACCTGCGTCAACGCAAGATCCCGCTCGGCCCCGTGGTCGTGTTCGGCGCCAGCAACTTCCCGCTCGCCTTCTCCGTCGCCGGTGGCGATACCGCCGCCGCGCTCGCGGCCGGCTGCCCCGTAATCGTGAAAGGTCACTCGGCGCACCCGGGCACCAGCGAGCTGGTGGCCTCCGCGATTCAGGCGGCCGTTGCCGAATGCGGCCAGCACGAAGGCGTGTTCTCGATGTTGATCGGCGATTCGCGCGAGCTCGGCCAGTCGTTGGTTGCCGATGCGCGCATCAAGGCGGTGGGCTTCACCGGTTCGCGCGGTGGCGGCACGGCGTTGATGAAGATCGCCGCCGCTCGTCCCGAGCCGATTCCCGTGTACGCCGAAATGAGCAGCATCAATCCGGTGTTGTTGTTGCCCGGTGCGCTCGCCGCGCGTGCCGAAGCGCTCGGCAAGGAATTCGTCGCGTCGCTCACCATGGGCTCCGGTCAGTTCTGCACCAACCCGGGCCTGGTGTTCGCGTTCGAAGGTCCGCACCTGGAAACATTCATCAAGTCCGCGAGCGCCGCGCTGGGCGGCACGCCGCCGCAGGTGATGCTCACCTCGGGCATTTACGGCGCGTTCGAGAAAGGCGTGGAAAAGCTCGCCAGCAACAAGATCGTACAGACGATCGCGCGTGGCCCCGAGCCGAGCGGCGCAAACTGCGGCCGTGGCGCGCTGTTCTCCGTGCCTGCAAGCGAAGTGACCAAGTACCCGGAAATCACCGAAGAAGTGTTCGGTGCGTCCTCCGTCATTGTTCGTTGCAAAGACGAAGCGCAGATGAAGGAAGTGCTGGAGCACCTGGAAGGTCAGCTCACCGCGACCGTGCACGTCACCGAGGAAGATTACGCCATCGCCTCGCGCCTGCTGCCGATCCTGGAACGCAAGGCGGGCCGCATTCTCGCGAATGGCTGGCCGACCGGCGTCGAAGTGTCGCACGCGATGGTGCACGGTGGTCCGTACCCCTCGACCTCCGATGGCCGCAGCACCTCGGTGGGCACGCTCGCGATCGAACGTTTCCTGCGCCCGGTGTGCTACCAGGACATTCCGGATGCATTGCTGCCCGCCGTCTTGCGTCGTGGCGCGCAAGGCTCGTTGCCGTATCGCCTGGATGGCGTCTATCAAGCTCCCGGAGCCAATAAATGAGTTTGCGTCTGATACAGGTGCGCGCTGCCGACGGGCAGCGCGGTGTCGCCGCCGTCGATGACGATGGCGTCGCTCGTCGAATCAAAGGTTGCAGCAGCACGTACGAGCTGGCGCAAGCCGCACTGAACTCCGGCACTTCGCTCGAAAGCATAGTAGCTACGCGTGGTGCTGATGAACGTTTGGATCTGCAGGAGCTGCAGGCGAACAGACGCCTGCTCGCGCCCATCGATCATCCGGATCCCGCACACCTGTATCTCACCGGCACCGGCCTCACGCATCTTGGCTCGGCCGAAGGCCGGGACAAGATGCACAAGGCCGCGGCCGGCGGCACGCTCACCGATTCCATGCGCATGTTCATGATGGGCCTGGAAGGCGGCAGACCCGCCGCCGGCCAGGCCGGTGTGCAGCCGGAATGGTTTTATAAAGGCGACGGCTCCTGCGTGCTCGGCACCGGCCAGGACATTCCTTCGCCCGACTTCGCGCTCGACGGCAGCGAAGAGCCGGAGATCGCCGGCATTTATCTCATCGACGCCGCCGGCAATCCGCGCCGGCTCGGCTTCTGTCTGGCCAATGAATTTTCGGATCACATCACCGAGCGCGGCAACTATCTGTGGCTCGCGCATTCCAAGCTGCGTTACGCAGCGCTCGGACCCGAGCTGTTGACCGGTGCGCTGCCGGCCGACGTGCAAGGCACCAGCCGCGTGCTTCGCGACGGCAAGCAGCTGTGGCAAAAGCCGTTCCTCACCGGCGAAGCGAATATGTCGCACACGCTGGCGAACCTGGAACATCATCACTTCAAATATAAGTTGTTCCGTCGGCCCGGCGACGTGCACGTGCATTTCTTCGGCACAGCGACGCTGTCGTTTGCGGACGGCATCGAAACCCGCGTCGGCGACGAGTTTGAAATCTCCGCGCCGCCGTTCCGCCTGCCGCTGCGTAATGCACTGGCGCGCAGCGAATCTCCAAAAACGAGCGTGCAGCCGCTGTAATCATGAGCACCATCAAACTCGCCATCATCGGCATGGGCAAGATCGCTCGCGATCAACACCTGCCCTCCATTGCCAAGAACTCGAACTATCAGCTGGTGGCAGTCGCCAGCCCGCACAACAAGCTCGACGGTGTTCCGAACTATCCGGACATCGAAACCTTGCTGCGCGAGCAGCCGCAGGTCGAAGCGGTCTCGATCTGCACGCCGCCGCAAGTTCGTTACGACATCGCACGCTACGCGCTGGAACAGAATCGCCACGTGATGTTGGAAAAGCCGCCGGGCGCGACGCTCAATGAAGTCGCGGCGCTGGTGGATTTCGCGCAAGAGAAACGTCTGGCGTTGTTTGCAACGTGGCACTCGCGCGAAGCATCGGCCGTCGAGCCGGCGCGCAAGTGGCTCGAAGGTCGCAAGATCCGCAGCGTGCTGGTCACGTGGAAAGAAGACGTGCGCGTGTGGCATCCGGGGCAGACATGGATCTGGAAGGCGGGCGGTCTCGGCGTGTTCGATCCCGGCATCAACGCACTTTCCATCATCACTCGCATCCTGCCGCAGCCGCTGGTGTTGAAAGATGCCGAGCTGTCGTTCCCGTCCAATTGTGAAACGCCGGTCGCGGCGAATCTCACGATGCAAGGGCCGCAAGGAATGGCGGTACGCGCAGAGTTCGACTTCCTGCAGACCGGCCCGCAAAGCTGGGATATAGACATTCAAACCGACGGCGGCCGCCTGCTGCTTTCCAAAGGCGGCTCGGTCATGCACGTCGATGGCAAGGCCGTGGTCCAGGAGCCCGACAGCGAATACGCGAGCTTGTATGCGCGCTTCGCGCCGCTGGTGCGCGAACGGCGCCTGGATGTCGATCTCGCCGCCTTCCGCTTGGTTGCCGACGCATTCATGTGCGGCCGGCGCGTGACCGTCGATCCTTTCATCGAATAGAGGACAACAACGATGCCGATTCTTCAGGGGGCTCTGCGGCTCAGCGCCGCGCTCGGGCTCGTATCTCTCAATTTCGTCACCGCCGGCGCGTTCGCGGCCGAAGCGGTCAGCGCCAGCGTGACCATTCACGCCGACCAGCCCGGTCCGCAGATCAGCAAGAATCTTTACGGCCAGTTTGCCGAGCACTTGGGCCACGGCATTTATGAAGGCATCTGGGTCGGCGAAGACTCGAAGATTCCCAATACCAACGGCTATCGCAACGACGTGGTCGCGGCGCTCAAGAAATTGAAAGTGCCGGTGGTGCGCTGGCCCGGCGGCTGCTTCGCCGACGAATATCACTGGCGCGAAGGCGTCGGCCCGCGCGACAAGCGTCCAGTGAAAGTGAACACGCACTGGGGCTACGTGGAAGAGCCGAACACTGTCGGCACGCACGAGTTCCTGAATTTTGCCGAGCTGATCGGCGCGTCGCCCTATGTTTCCGGCAACGTGGGCTCGGGCACGCCGCAGGAGATGGCGGACTGGGTCGAATATATGATGTCCGACACCAATTCCACGCTGGTGCAGGAACGTCGCAAGAACGGCCGCGAGAAGCCCTGGAAGGTGCCGTTCTTCGGCGTCGGCAACGAGACCTGGGGCTGCGGCGGCAACATGCGGGCGGAATATTTCGCCGACGTGTATCGCCAGTACCAGACGTTCGTCAAAGCACCCGCCAACAACGCGCCGTTAAAAATCGCGAGCGGCGCCAACTCTGATGACTTCCACTGGACCGAAGTGATGCTGTCGCAGGCGGGCAAGTTCATGGATGCCTACTCGATGCACTACTACACCATTCCGTCGGGCGTCTGGAAAAAGAAAGGCGCGTCGGTGGGCTTCAGCGAAGATGAGTGGGCCTCGACCTTGAAGCGCGGCCTGCACATCGAAGAGCTGATCAACAAACATTCCGAGATCATGGACAAGTACGATCCGGACAATAAGGTCGCGCTGTTCGTCGACGAGTGGGGCACCTGGTACGACCCGGAGCCGGGCCGCAATCCGGGCTTCCTGTATCAGCAGAACACGCTGCGCGACGCCGAGGTCGCGGCGCTGTCGTTGAACGTGTTCCATCGCCACGCCAAGCGCGTGCGCATGGCGAACATCGCGCAGATGGTGAACGTGCTGCAGGCGATGATCCTCACCGACAAAGAGAAAATGACCCTGACACCGACCTATCACGTGTTCGAAATGTATATTCCGTTCCAGGACTCGACCTATCTGCCGGTGGATGTGAAGACGCCGCAGTATGAGCGCGGCGGTTCGGCCGTCCCCGCCGTCGATGTCTCAGCGGCGCGTGATGCGGCTGGGAAGATCCAGGTATCGTTCGTGAATACGGACCCGAATCGCTCCGCGACGGTGATGACGAAGATCGTCGGCGCGTCGGCGAAGTCGGCCACCGGCCGCATTCTCACTGCCAAGACCATGGATGCTCACAACACGGTCGATCAACCGGACGTCGTGAAGCCCGCGCCGTTCAAGGCCACTCGCAAGGGTGATGAGCTGCGCGTGGAGCTGCCGCCGAAGTCGATCGTGGTGGTCGCAGTCGAATAACGCTCGCTGCGTTTCGATGTTTGGAGAGAGGGGCCTTCGGGCCCCTCTCTTTTTTTGTGGCTATCGGTGCAGCGGGCATGCGGCAGTGCCGACAGAACATTCCGGCATTGCGCGACGTTACCGGGATTGGCAAGTTGCGCTTCACTCAACCGGGAGCGATCCATGAACGACGACGCGTTCAACCTGAGCATCCGCAAGTTTCTGAAAATGGTCGGCGTCAGCTCGCAGCGTGAGATCGAGCACGCCGTCGGCGCGGCGCTTCAGGAAGGCAAGATCTCCGGCACCGAATCGTTTCCCTGTCGCATGACATTGGAAGTCGACGGCGTGAAGCTCAAGGTCGTTTTTGACGGCACCATCGACCTGACCTGAGCGTCGCCCGTTCCCGACAATATTCCGTGGAACTTTTCCGCGCACGATCTTAGTGCCGCGCTACCAGTTTCTGATGCAACGGAACTGGTTCGCCGCAAATCGCGTTTTCCCGTAGCTGTGTCAGCTTTGACACGCCATCGGGGACTACCGTGGCCGACACGACTGGTACGCAGCGAAACGACTCGATGCATCGGCTGGTCACTGCCCTGCAGTCGGGTGTGATATTCGTGGATTCGAGCGGCGACATTCGCTGGGTCGACGAGCACACGCGTCGTCGCGTCGACGGCGAACTGACCAAACTGCAGCTGCCGCTCAAAAAGGAACAGGCGCGCGTCGTGGTCGAGTGCATGCTTGCCATGGTCGACATCGATGTCGCCGGCGAGTCTCGCCCGTTGACTGTCATTCAAGCGGTGGAGCGTGAGACCAACGCGCCGGATCTGCATCGGATCATGAGCGCGGTCGAGGAAGTCATGGCCGACTCCTCCTGGTTCACACAGCCCATGCTGGAAAAGCTCAAGGCAGCACTGCAGGCAGCGCCGCCTGCCAATCGCGCAGCGGACCTCGATATGTTGAGTTCGCGCGAGCGCGAGGTGTTGTCGCTCGTGTGTGAAGGTCGCAGCGATGCGGAAATGGGTCGAATTCTTAATCTTTCGCAAAACACCGTGCGCAACCACCTTGCGTCGCTGTTCAAGAAAATCGGTGTGAACCGCCGGAGCGCGGCCATTATTTGGGCGCGGGAGCGTGCGATCACACGTCACGATTTGACCAAGAACGGTGGCTCGCGCCGCTCCGGCCGGGCCGTCTGAAAGCATAAATACTAGTAGACCTAGTACCTCGCGCTCTCTTGCGCGAGCGATTCGCTTGGTGTTCTCTTGCGCCCGCCTGGGCGCTGCGCTCACGGCTGAAGGTGGCGGGCGCAAGAGGCATGAGTCTGTTGTGACAGATCAATGGGACGACGTTGGCGAGCTCGCGCAAACCGAGCAACGATTCCGCGCCTTCGTCCTGGCCACCTCGGACGTTGTTTACTGCATGAGCCCGGACTGGCGCGAGATGCGCTTCCTGGCCGGCAAGGAATTCATCGCCGACACCACGCAGCCGAGTCGCGCCTGGCTCGATCGTTACATTCATCCTGACGACCAGCCCGCGGTGCTCGCAACCGTCCAGCATGCGATT
The DNA here is from genome assembly GCA_946478975.1 of uncultured Steroidobacter sp. Next base: position 6,504 of record CAMLEO010000072.1, on the reverse strand, counting down.
CGTCACAAGAGCACGTTCGAGCTGGAACATCGGGTGATCCGAGCCGACGGCTCGCTCGGCTGGACGTTCTCCCGCGCCATTCCCATCCTCGATGCTCACGACCGCATCATCGAATGGTTCGGCACCGCGCGGGACGTGACCGATCGCAAGCACGTAGAACAACAGCTGCGCGAGTCCGATCGTCGCAAAGATGAACTCATCGCGGTGCTGGCTCACGAGCTGCGCAACCCGCTCGCGCCGTTGATCAATGCAGTTCAGCTGCTGCGGCGGACGCCCAACGACACCGCAACTCACGATCAAGCGCTGGCAATGATCGAACGCCAGACGCTGTCGATCGCCAAGCTGGTCGACGATTTGATGGAAATGGCGCGCGTCACGAGCGGCCGGCTGCAATTGCAGCGGGAACGAGTGTCGCTCGCGGACGTAGTGGCGCGCTCGGTGGAAACAGTGAGCGCACTGATCGAGCAACGGCGACATCACCTCAGCGTCGCGCTGCCGTCGCAACCGCTCGACGTCTGTGCCGACGCGGCGAGGCTGCAGCAGATCCTGGTCAATCTGCTCAACAACGCCGGCAAGTACACCGATGACGGCGGACGCATCGATCTGATCGTGACTCGCGAGGGCGACCGCGCCGTCGTTCGCGTGCGGGACACGGGGATTGGCATCGAGCCGGAGCTGATGCCACGTTTGTTTCAACCGTTCACCCAGTCGCCGTTCTCCGTCGGCCGCTCCCGAGGCGGCCTCGGCATCGGCTTGTCCCTGGTGCGACGTTTGGTTGAGTTGCACGGCGGCTCGGTCGAAGCCCGCAGCGAGCTCGGCACCGGCAGCGAATTCACAGTGATGCTGCCCGCATGCGACACACTTCTATCCGATGAAGGCGTGCCGCAGGAATTGTCTGCACAGAGCGCAGCCCACTCGTTGCGTGTGCTGGTCGTAGATGATGATGTCGATGCTGCGCGCAGCCTGGCGATGTTGTTAGAAGGCAATGGACATCGGGTCGCCCTGGCTCACGACGGCGCCACTGCGCTGCGTGCAGCGCCGGAGTTTCAGCCGCACATTGCACTCGTGGATATCGGCTTGCCGCAGATGGACGGCTACGAGCTGGCACGTCGATTACGTGCAGATCCGCGGCTATCGAAAGTAGAGCTGGTCGCAATCACCGGCTACGGCCATTCGGATGACAGCATCCGCTCGTACGAGGCCGGTTATGATCAGCACCTGGTGAAGCCGGTGAAATTCAGCGCGCTCGAAGAGATTCTGGCGCAAGCGGCACAGCGACTCAGCGGTGACTGAGCTCTCAGCCGCCAAACATTCCCGGCGGCAGGCCGCGCACGCCGCCTGCATCGACTTCGAACAACGATCCGGCGAGCGGCTCCTGGGCGCGATCGATGCCCTGCGCAGCCGAAGTCACAAACATCCGGTCCAGGTTCGGGCCGGCGAAAGCGACGTTGGTGATCTGCGAGGCCGGCAGCGAGATGGCGCGGTCGAGCTTGCCGTCCGGCGAGAAGCGGCTCACGCGCGAACCGCCCCAGTGTGCGATCCAAACATATCCTTGCGCATCGACGGTCATGCCGTCGGGCCAGCCCATGTCGCTGGTGAATTGTAGAAACACGCGGCGATTGGCGAGCTCGCCGGCGGGGGAAACGTCGTAGCAGTACACCGTGCCCAGGCCGGTATCGGTGTGATAGATCAAATCTTCGTTCGGGCTGAACGCCGGGCCGTTGGCGATCTTGTAACCATCGTCCATGCGACGCACGCTGTGGTCGGGGTTCAAACGATACAAAGCGCCGGTGGTCGCTTCGATCGCCGCATCCATGGTGCCGGCCCAGATTGCGCCACGCCGGTGGTCCGCCTTGGCATCGTTCAAACGATTGCCGGGCAGCTGCGGCTCGGGATCGACGATCGGGCGGACCGTGAGCGGCTCCAGTTCGAGCTCGGCGAAGCCGCTTTGAAATCCGGCGATGAAGCCGGATTTCGCGCGGCGTTCGATGACCCAGCCGATGCGCTCCGGCACCGTCCAGCGCTTGACGCTGCCGTCGGCGAGCAAATAGCGGTTGACGGCGTGCGAAAGAATATCGACCCAGTAAACCGCATTCTCACGCGCCGACCACAACAACCCCTCGCCGAGGTCGTCGCAATCGGCGCGCTGGATGACTCGCCATTGCTCTGCCACTAAAGCAGCTCCGATGTTTGTTAGTGGTTGTGCCGGGGCACGCCGATCGTCTGCGCCAGCTTCTGATACTTGGTGGCATTCTCCAGCACCGCGCCGGTGTCGGCCTGGCCGACCACCGCACGCTGAATCTCCTGCCACGGCGTCTGGCTCGGCGGCACCGGATAGCCGCCCGCTGCCTTCAACGCCTCGCGACGACGATTCAATTCTTCATCGCTGATCAGAACGTTTGCTTCGCCCTTGCGTAGATCGATGCGCACGCGATCGCCTGTCTTCAACAGTGCGAGGCCGCCACCGATCGCCGCCTCCGGCGAGGCATTGAGAATCGACGGCGAGCCCGAGGTGCCCGACTGCCGGCCGTCACCGATACACGGCAGGTTGTGAATACCTGCTTTGATCAGCGCCGCGGGCGGACGCATGTTCACCACCTCGGCGGCGCCGGGATAACCGATCGGACCGGTGCCGCGCATGAACAGCAACGTCGTTTCGTCGATGCCCAGCGAAGGATCGTCGATGCGCTTGTGATAATCCTCGGGCCCGTCGAACACCACGGCGCGGCCTTCGAACGCATCCGGATCTTTCGGATTGGAGAGATAACGGGCGCGGAAGTCCTCGGAGATCACGCTGGTCTTCATGATCGCCGAATCGAACAAGTTGCCGCGCAGGACCGAGAAGCCAGCGCGCTTCTTCAACGGCTGATCGAAGCTGCGAATCACCTTGGTGTCTTCGATGGTCGCGGTCCGGCAGTTGTCGCCGATGGTGCGGCCGTTGACGGTCAGCGCCTTCTCTTCGATCAGGCCCTGCTTCATCAATTCCGCGACCACCGCAGGCACGCCGCCGGCACGATAGTAATCTTCGCCGAGATATTCGCCGGCGGGCTGCAGGTTCACCAGCAACGGAATATCCAAACCGTAACGCTGCCAGTCGTCGACGGTCAGCTCCAGGCCGATGTGACGAGCCAGCGCGTTCAAATGAATCGGCGCGTTGGTCGAGCCGCCGATCGCCGAGTTGACGCGAATGGCGTTGATGAACGCCTCGCGCGTGAGAATGTCCGAAGGCTTGCGATCCGCCCACACCATCTCGACGATTTGTTTGCCGGTGAGATAGGCGCATTCCTGGCGATCGCGGAACGGCGCCGGAATCGCCGCCGAGCCTGGCAACGACATGCCGAGCGCTTCGGTGAGGCTGTTCATGGTCGTCGCCGTGCCCATGGTGTTGCAGTAACCGGTGGACGGCGCAGACGACGCGACGAGCTTGATGAAGCCCTGATAGTCGATCTCGCCCGCCGCCAGCAGCTCACGCGCGCGCCACACGATCGTGCCCGATCCCGTGCGCATGCCTTTGTACCAGCCGTTGAGCATCGGGCCGACCGACAGCGCGATCGCCGGCATGTTCACGGTGGCCGCGGCCATCAAACATGCGGGCGTCGTCTTGTCACATCCGACCGTCAGCACCACGCCATCGAGCGGATAGCCGAACAGCACTTCCACCAGCCCGAGATACGCGAGATTGCGATCCAGGCCGGCGGTCGGACGCTTGCCGGTTTCCTGAATCGGATGCACCGGAAATTCCAGCACGATGCCGCCCGCTTCGCGAATGCCTTCACGCACGCGTTCGGCCAGCACCACGTGATGACGATTGCACGGCGACAGGTCGCTGCCGGTCTGCGCGATGCCGATGATCGGCTTGCCCGACTGCAGCTCCTGCAGCGACAGGCCGAAATTCATGTACCGCTCCAGGTACAGCGCGGTCATGTCTGCATTGGACGGATCGTCGAACCAGGCACGCGAGCGCAGCCGACGCGGAACATTCGAATTCGAGTTGGATGAAGTCATGTTGCCTTAGGTTTCAAATCTTCGAAGGGCGATTCTCTCAAGGTGCAGCGGAGAACCGCAGCACCAGCGTGTTTACATACGTTGCGCCCGGATTCAGGCGCGACGTCGGAAAGTCGCCGTGATTGGGCGAGTCCGGAAACACCTGCGGTTCGAGGCAGAGCCCATCGCCTTGACGATACACGCGTCCCGACTTGCCGACACTGGTCGCGTCCAGGAAGTTGCCCGAGTAGAACTGCACGCCGGGGCCGGTGGCGAGCAATTCCATCACGCGCCCGGAGCCCGGGTCTTCGACGCGCGCGGCGGGCCGCAATTCATTCGGCTTGCCGTCGACGACGAAGTTGTGATCATAGCCGCGACCGATGCGCAGCTGCTCATCTTTGCCATCGCGCACGCGCTCGCCGATCGCTTTCGGCTGCCGGAAATCGAAAGGCGTGCCGGCGACCGGGCGCAGCTCGCCGGTCGGGATCAATGTTTTATCGACCGGCGTGTATTTGCTCGCGAACAGCGTCAGGCGCTGGCCCATCACGTCGCTGGTCGACGCTTCGCCGGCCAGGTTGAAATAGCTGTGATTGGTGATATTGACGATGGTCGGCTTGTCGGTGGTCGCGCGGTATTCGATCGACAGCTCGTTCTTGTCGTTGAGCGAATAGGTCGCGGTCACTTTCAACGTGCCCGGATAACCGCCGGCGCCATCGGGACTGACGTGGCTCAGCACCACCCGCGCAGGCGAGCCGGGCGTCACGGAGTCGATCTTCCACACCACTTTATCCAGCCCATGCTTGCCGCCGTGCAAGTGATTCGGGCCGTCGTTGGTTTCCAGCTGATACTGCTTGCCGTCGAGCGTGAACTTGCCCTTGGCGATGCGATTGGCATAACGCCCGACGGTCGCGCCGAAATACTGCGGCTGATCGAGGTACTGCTGAGCCGTCGCATAGCCGAGCACCACGTCGCCCGGCTTGCCCTGGCGGTCCGGCACCATCAACTGCTGAATGGCCGCGCCCAGGGTGATGATGCGCACGGACATGCCCTTGCCGTTCGCCAGCTCCACCGACTCGATCCTGGTGCCATCGGCCAGCGCGCCGAAATCGCCTCGCCGGGCTTCGGCGGCCCCGGCCACCCCAATGCTGTTCAGCATGAGCACTCCCATTGCCCAACCCACTCTCTTGGCCATGCGGCCCGGGGACACTAGCTGTTTTTCGGTCACGCGACTCTAACCAGGTATACAAAGGGACCAGCAGTCTAATACTCAGACAAAATGTCAGCAATTGCGCCGCTTCACAAGCCGGGATTTGTGCTGAAAAAGTGGGCTTTGTGCGGGGTCGGTCCGGCACAATGCGCAACCCAAACCGCCCTCGCGCGCGTCTCACGACCGCTCCACTCCCGGAAGGAACCTCGCAAGATGACTTTGGCGACCCGATTGGCCCTGTTCGCATGGGCGGCACTGCTGATGAATGCGGCCCACGCCGCCGAGCTCGTGATCGAGCAAGTCAACGTGGTTTCCGCCCAGCATGCCGGCGTCCAGCCGAAGCAAAACGTGCTGATTCGCAATGGACGCATCGTGGCGGTGAGCGCCAGGAAACTGACGGCCGGCGCCGGCGCGACTCACATCGACGGGCACGGCAAGTTCCTGGCGCCCGGAATCATGGATGCGCACGTCCACGTCGGCGATACGCCGGGCCTGCCTTGGGCCGAAGGTGACGCGACCCTGGCCCAGCTGCGTGAGCTGCACGCTCGCCAGCAGCCTCGCAGCTATCTTTATTTTGGCGTCACGCAGCTGCTGGACCTGGCGAGCATCGACGAGATGCGCGACAACTTCGACGCCCAGCCCCAGCATCCGGATCTGTTTCGCTGCGGCCCCATCGTCGTGCCGGGCGGCTACCCGGTGGTGATGATGGATCCCGAGGTCGCCAAGCGGTTCGCTCCTGAATATGTTTATGAACCCGCCAACGCGGCGGCTCATCCCATGCCCGCCGGCGAAGATCCTGCGCGTCACACGCCTGAGGCTGTCGTCGATCGTCTCGCGGCCACGGGCGTCCGTTGCATCAAGATCTTCATCGAAGACGGCTTCGGCGAGGACAACAGCTGGCCGATCATGAGCCAGGAAACATTGAAGCGCGTGCGCGCCGCAGCTCACAAACACGGGCTGCCGTTGCTTGCTCACGCCAATGCGATCGACAGCCAGCGCATCGCCGTCGCGGCCGACGTCGATGTAATCGTGCACGGCCTGTGGAACTGGAACGAATATTCGGCGGATCAGGGCGTGCCGCCGGCCATCGCCGAGCACCTGCGCAACCTGCACGCCAAGAACATCGGTTATCAGCCGACGTTCCGCGTGATTGCGGGCCTGGGCGATTTGTTTCGTGAGGACACGCTCAAGGATCCAGCCTACGCGAAGGTCGTCCCCGGGCCGCTGCTACAGTGGTACTCGACCCCGGCGGGCCAGTGGTACAAGGAACAAATGCGTCGCGACCTCGGCGGTGTGCCGGACATGAAAGCGAT
>CAMLEO010000071.1 GCA_946478975.1 uncultured Steroidobacter sp. | reverse complement strand
TCCTGGTTCAACGCGATGACCTCTTTGTTGGTCAGCGTTTCGAGCGAGTACGCATCGAGCTTGCGCACGTCGGCGCCGACCAGCATCGGCGAGGACACCATCGCCCACAGGCTGAAGTGAGTGCGATATTCGATGTTGGACGCGCCGGTGCCGACCAGCTGTTTGCTCTTGCCGTTCAAGCCGACGATGAGCATGTCGTAATCGTTCCAGTGCCCGGGCCCGGCGTAACGCTCCAGGCCGACGCCGCGATCGAGCTGATCGAGCACGTCGAAGTAATATTTCTCGCGATTGCCGGGATAGTTGAAGTCATCGGAAATATCCTGGCCGATGCGCCAGTGATTGATGCCGAGCGCCGCGGCCCATTCCCAAATGTCCCCCCAGCCGCAATGACACGCGTGCAGCACGATGCCGCGCTGCTGCGCCATCAAGGCGTCAGACATGGTTTTGAAGATCCGTTGCAGCTCGGTCTTGGGCGCGTCGCGATGTGAGCAGCAGCTGTCGTACTTCAAATGATCGATGCCCCAGCTCGCGAACATCTTCGCATCTTCACGTTCGTGGCCTTCGCTGCCGGTGTAGCCGGCGCAGGTCGATTGCCCCGGTCCGGAATAGATGCCGAGCTTCATGCCGCGCTCATGCGCGTAGTTGGCGAGCCAGGCAATGCCGTGAGGAAACTTCTTGGGATCGACTTCCAACGGATGCTCGCTGCGCTTGCCTTTGTAGCGCTGCCAGCCGTCGTCCAGGTTGACGAAAACGTAACCCGCATCGCGCATGCCGTTCGCGATCATCGCATCGATGGACTCGACGACCAGCTGCTCGCTGATGTCTTCGCCGAAGTTATTCCAGCTGCTCCAGCCGATGGGCGGCGTCAGCGCCAGGCCGTTGCTCTTCGGCGCCGGCGCGGCAGTAGGCGCCGCGACCGACATCGACCACGCCGCTGCCAGCGCGATCGACAATGTGATTGTTCTCATCAGCGTCACAGTGGCTCCTTCATTCCGCGCGATCAAAACTTCGCCGTTGCGCCGAGCAGGTAGGATCGACCCCAGGTTTCGAAGCCGGCGAGCATGTCGGCCCGGCCCAGGTGCGCCAGATAATATTCATCCAGCAGGTTGCGCCCTTCCAGGGACACAGAAATCATGTCGTTGATCTTGTAAGCGACCGACGCGGTGACCCAAGTGATCGGGTCGGCAGTCTTCGACAGGCCGCCAACGGCGTCCGTGATTTCGGTGTACTTGCCACTGTAGTCGGCAGCGAGCTGCGCGTCCCAGCGATCGTTTTCGAACAGCACCGCGACCGAATAGGCGGACTCGGAGACGCCTTCGAGCTGCCCGACCTTCACTCCGCCCACATACGCCTTGGTGTCGGTGTATGTGTAGTTCGCGCGGACGCCGAAGCCGTTCTCGAAGAAATGTTGTACGCCCAGTTCGGCGCCGAGCACTTTCGCTTTGTCGCCGTTGATCGGTCGGCTCACATCGTAGAGCACGGGCGCAGGCGCGGCGCCGCCGATGCTGCCGACGACGCCGATGTCGACGTTCTCTTGCAGCTGTTGAGTGATGAAGCCGCTGATGTCTTTCCAGAACACCGCCGCGTTCAACGCCGACTTCGCATCGAAGTACCATTCGATCGAAAGATCCGCCTGATCCGCTTCCACCGGCTTGAGGTCGGCGCTGCCGTCGTAGGTCACGAGGAACGTGCGATCGATCGTGTTGTCAGTGCGCGTGGGCGCCAGCTGATTCAACGAGGGCCGCGCCATCACTTTCGCCACCGCCGCTCGCAACAGCAGCCGATCGTGAATCCAGTAGCCGAAGTTGATGGACGGCAGCAGCTTGTCGTAGCTGCCCTTCTGCTTCAGTGGCTGGGCCGCGCTGTAAGTCACATCGGGACTGGAAGTGGGAATCTCGGGCGTCGGGTCGTCGATGAACACGATGCTGTTGATGGCGGTCTTCGCCGTCGTGTCGGTAGACACCCAGCGCACGCCGACGTTGCCGAACCAGCGATCGGCTTCCAGGTTCGCGCTGAGATACAGCGCGATCGTCATTTCGTCCACATCGTACGACTGCACCGGATTGAAGGCCGGCGCCGTGCGCGAGGCGTCGTAGACCTCGCCCGTCGGCTGACCGTTCTCATCGAGAATGGGCTGGCCATCGAGCGCGCGCAGCGCATTGAGATAATTGTTCACATCGAACGACATGAAGCGCGTCGGATAGCGGCCGCCTGCGTTGCGCATGAAATTCGGCAGCGACAGCGTGTGCGCAACGTTGGCGCCGAGGCTCGCGAAGGTCACACCATACATATTGCAGTACTGGCACGAGCCGCCGTTCGTGTCGTTCTCGATCGTCTTGCGCACCTTGCTGCGCTCGGTGCTCGCGGCGCCGAACTGCAAGGACTTGAAGACGCCGATGTTGAAGTCCAGATCGCCGCCGGCAGTAAACCCGGTGACTTCATCCGTCACGTCGGTGCCGGACTGGCCGACGTAATGCAGGCCGTAATCGGCGTTGCCGAGCTGGCCGTTCTGCAATGCTGTGGCGAGATCGCGGCCGTCTTCGAGCGTGACGCTGAGATTCGGCATGCCGTTGTTGTTCATGTCCACGCGGCCGGTGTGATGGCCGGCGATGCCCGAGACCACCCACGTATCCTTACCGCCCGAGTCGCGATCGGATTTGGAACGATACGCATCGAAGGTGAGCTTCAGGCGATCGTTGGCCTGCCACACACCGTTCCAGCCGAACTGCGTCGTATCGACCACGCGGTGCTCGGTGATGGTGGAGACTTCCGGGATCAGCTCCGAGATCGTCATGCCCGTGACCCAATGGTCGCGGATGCTCACATTGCTCCAGCGGTGCGTGCCCGCGTCTGCATCGAGGATGGAATCTTCGACGTAGTACGACTGGTGATATCCGACCGTCGGCGCATTCAGTCGCGTGAACATGCCGTCGACGGTCATCTTGAACGCGTCGGTCGCCTGCCATTGCCACACGCCGGTCACGCCGGTGCGTTTCTTCTGCTGAATGCGTGCGCCGAAACTGGTACAGCACAACGCCATCAGGTCGCTTTCATCTGCAGAGATGACGCCATCGCCGTTGGCGTCGAACGAGCCAGGCTGGTCGGGCGTAATGTTGAATTCATGTACGGCATCCGAGCGCACTTCCGAGTCTTGATACACGGCAGTGAGCATCACGCCCATCGTGTCTTCGGCGAACGTCGTGCTGTACACGCCGCTCGTTTTGTAGCCAGTGTTCTCCGACAGATCGTTGTAGTCGCCTTCGAACGTCACGGAGCTGTGCGTGCCGACGCGATCCAGCGGCCGCGGTGACGTGAGATTGATCGCGCCGCCAATGCTGCCTTCCAGGTTCACGGCACTGGCCGATTTATAAACATCGGCGCCGGCGATGATTTCCGAGGGCAGCACGTCGAACGCAAACTCGCGCCCGTCGCCGTCGGTGGCGAGGATGCGGCCGTTCAATGTGACGATGCTGAAGTTGGGGCCCAGGCCGCGCACGTTCACATACTGGCCTTCACCGCCGCGCGTACGTTGCAGCGTGATGCCCGTGATGTGAGAAAGCGAATCGGCGACGTTGTCGTCGGGAAAGCGGCCGAGATCCTCGGCCACGATCGAGTCCTGCACCACTTGGGAATCGCGCTTGCGATCCAGCGATTCGATCAGCGCCGCTCGCGTGCCGCTGACCACGACCTCTTCCAGCGCCTCGCTGGGCTGCTCCTGCGCCAGCGCCGCGCCGAGCGGCAATCCAAGAATGGCTGCGCAAACTCTCTTATATGTATGCGTCACGAGAGAATCCCCACGAGTTGGCTCAAATCGACCCGCGGGAGTCATCCTAAGTCGAAAGATTCGAAAGTACAAGAAACTTTCGTTTACTTTCGTTTATGGGTTATCAGCGGCGATGCTTTCGTTTATGATTCAAGCGAAAGTAGCAATGGAGCTGACGGGGGTCATGGCTAAACCTAAGAATGCACTCGAAGGCCAGGGGGCCGGCCTCGCGATGCCGGAGCGGCGACGACAGATTCGCGCTCTCATCCAGCAAAACACACAAGGCTCCGTCGCGGAGCTGGCGGAGCGGTTTGGCGTATCTGCTGTGACGATTCGCACCGACCTCGCGGCGCTCGAACACATGGGCGCAGTGGTGCGAACTCATGGCGGCGCGCTGCCTCGCAGTGATACCGATGAACTGCCGATCGACGTCAAACAAACATTGAACCGCGCCGAGAAAGTTCGCATCGCCACCGCCGCGCTCGAACTGATCCGCGGCGGCGAAACTATCATTCTCGATTCGGGCACGACGACGGCTGAAATCGCCAAGCAACTGCGCACGCTGAAACTTCCGTCCATCAACGTTATCACCAACGCGCTGAATATCGCCGCGCTGCTGGCGAATTCCCCGCACGTCAACGTCATCATGCCCGGCGGCATCCTGCGCCAGAAGTCCTGGTCGCTCTCCGGCCCGCAGGCCGAGCAGGCCCTGAGCACGCTGCAAGCCGATGTTTTATTTCTCGGCGTCGACAGCCTCGATCCGGAGATCGGCCTGATGACGCCCTATCCGCTCGAAGCTCAATTGAATGCGCAAATGATCCGCATCGCCCGGCAGGTCGTCGCAGTCACCGACTCCTCCAAGCTCTTGCGCCGGAATCTCTCGGTGATCGCGCCCGTAGATCAGGTTGATATTTTGATCACCGACCAACGCGCCGACGCCGGCTGCGTCGAGGCGATTCGGGCGAAGGGGGTGGAGGTGCGGTTGGTGTAGGGCGGACGGACACGCCTAACGTCGCTTCGTTTCGACGGCTGCGACTGCATCTGCAATTATTGTGAGCGGCAAGATCAGTTTGAGAGGATCATCCAGGAGACGCGCAGCGCCGAAACGCTCGTACCACGCTGCGGCGCGCTCATCCTTGGCGTCGATTGCAAGCGCGACGCCGCCAATTTGAGACGCAACGGCCAAGGCCCGGACTCCCGCTGCCAGCAGCAGTTCCGCCCCCAATCCTTGTCCTTGAACGGAACGGCTGACCCCAAGGCGCCCCAGCCGAAAGACGGGTACTTCATAGCGACCGAGTTTCTTGGTGAGGCGAGCAGGCACACGGGCGAACTCAACGGCACCCGGACTGATCGAGTAGAAGCCTAACACTCGGGTCCGCTCGTCTGGCGACACGGCCACGAAACTCTTGGCTCCGCCAGTTTCGTGGTTTTGCCGAGCGTACTTGCGAAAATAATCGTTCAGTTCGGAAGATCCGCAATCGAACCCAGTGCGGTCGTGATGGCGTGCAATTGCTTCTTCACGCCATTCGATCGTTTCGGTCACTTGCGAGCGCGCCGGCGGGCCGCCGCCAGCAATGCGGCCGTGGGCTTCGGCGGGTGCTCCAGCAGCTTCAGCACTCGCGCAGTATCACGCTCTGACAGAACGATGCGCTCCGCGCGATCGACGATTTCGCGAGCGGCCGGAAGAACTTTGCTCATGATGAAGCTGGTTACATCCAATCGCTCATGAGCGGCCGCGCTCGCCAGGAGACGCTTCTCCTCTCGGGTTGCGCGAAGCTCGATCCGATCGCTACGCGTTTCGGTATTTGCAGCCATTGGTAAGCCTCCGACAGTTGCCGCCATTGTACTGCACGGACGCCGTCCGTACAAAGGCCCGCAGTGAATCACCGCCAGCGATGGCCGCCCCGTTTAGAATCAATCATATGGCGGCGGACAGAGATCGGCGTGACGCAGATGAGGTAGAAGCGTAGAAGCTAAACGCCAAAGCGCTGCCTCAGAAAGTCTACAAAGTGTCGGGCTTCTCGATATACGCGCAAAATTTCATCCGCCGTTTTGTCGGTTACGAAGCTTGCGTAGTTCTGATGGACAATACAGTTCCTAAGATAGCCCAGCTCTAAAAACGCTCGAATCGCGCTTACGAGGGCTTCGTCTTCCTTAACCGTTGCTTCCGCATCCGCCTTGAATCGCTCCCCGAAGAGCGAAAAGAATGAGTTGGCGTTCTTCCCTTTTTCCCAGTCGAACAAAGTGTGAAACTGCCGCTTGAGTGCCTTATTTTGGATGAAGGCGACTAGCTCAATGCAACCGTTAGACTTTCTGGCCGCGTAGTCGCAGACGAGCAAAACGATTTGTTCCTCGAAGTAACTGGCTGCCGCCAGGGCCAGATTCTTCCTCATGGCATCCTCCACATCCTGAGCGAAGGACAACTCCTTTTGCGCGGCCAAATAGATTCCAATCGCTCGTTGCCGTTCGTAAAACGCCTCGATGGGATCGCTCATATCGGGCTGAATAGCACCTGTGAGGCCTTCTTTCTCCGCAAGGCCACATTCTCCGTGCTTACCGTATTCTTTTGTGTAGACTCGACGAACTCAACATCCGTCGTGAGCCTCTCTAGCCGCCCTGCGTCGATATGCGCCGCCACGAACGCTTTCGCCTGAAAGGGGCTTTGGCAGGCGGCCAAAAAGACAGCCTCAAAGATGGAGATATTGAACCGGCGTGTTTGCCTGCCAAAGAATGCCCTATGGTCTAGCTCACCGCACGCCGCCAGAAAAGAATCGAACAGCTGCTCGCAGTAATCAATCGCCTCTTTGTTGAAACTCTTAAACCGCCTCGACGAAGCATTAAGGAACTTAGTCATGGACGGCTTATACTCCGCCGAGAACACCAACATCGAGAATGCCCTCAGCAGAATTTCCAGATCTTTCGTATGCAGGTCGGGCTCCCGCAGCCCAAGCAGTTCCCGCCACCTTGGCCGCAAGTTGATTCGATCCAACATCGAATAAAACTCGGAATGATAGAGGCTGACCCGGATCTCCTGCGGAGTAAGATTCACACCGCCAGAGTTCAGCCGATTGAAGATCTCGTAAATAGACGAATCATCCCCCTCAGGTGCAGACTGCCGAATCACAACGTTGCGAATCGTCCTCAAATCAAGAGTGGGCTGATAGTCATCAAGGGTGTCGAAACTCAACCGATTGAACTTGTTTGGTTGATTGGGCAACGGAGACGGCAGTTGCAGGTTGAAATCCGTGAACAGTCGGTCGTCTGTGAGCATGTGCTTGGGAATACCCCCGTGTTCGTCGAAGATGCGACGCAACGCCGGACGCTGCTCCATGCGAGGAAATCGTCCCTTTCTAAAATAGTACAGAGACATGAGTCGCTGCTGACCATCGATTACCAGGAAGCTGTTTCGTGCTTCCTCGTACAAGAAGACTTGCGGAATCGGCAAACCGATGATCAGTGACTCGATCAGTTTCGAAGCACGCTTGATATCCCAAACGTAGTTGCGCTGAAATCCGGGGATCTTTACGAGGCCGGACTCGATGAAATCGCAAATAGTTCTAACGTTGAAGTCGTTAGGGGTTGCGGTGATGTCGTACTCGCGAACAACCACGTCGTCCGCCACATCCTCCTCATCCACGTACCACAACTCAGCGGCCATTATTGTTCCTTCATCTTAGAGAGGCCAAACCCGAACCATTATGCGTAGTTCGAGCCTGGATAAGTAGCGAGTTACCCTCCAGGGGTCATGCACGCCGCACCGCACGTGGCATGCAAGCCTTGGTCAGCCATACTCATTCGACAGCGCGGTTCAGCAACACTTCACCCGGGATTCTTCAACTCTTATGTGCTGTAGATTGAACGGGGCGCCTCCTGATTTGAGGAAAAGAAAATAATCGGCTCGCTCATCGCGAGCGACCCCTGGCTCATGTAAACCTCCGTCTGTCTTTGACAGATTGGACTAGTGCGCGGACTCATCCCCACGGGATGGGTTACATACTCCCGTTTCATTGTACATATGCGATCCGCGCATGATTCCCACTCGGCCGACGTGACCGCCGCAATCCCTCGTGTCGTTCTCCCCGTGTCGCCGTACGCTAGCCTGACTGCAGCGCGGCGGCGGCTGGTCATCGCTTCCCGGGAGTTCCATGAATCATGTCACTCGTCGGTTCGGCTACGTTCTGCTTTGTCTGCTGCCGATTTTAGCTGTCGTGCTTGCGGGCATGCGGCCGCTTCGCATCCCAGGGTTCTATCCCGTTTTTGGTGGCGCATTGTTCGCGCTCGTCGTCGCAACGGCGGGGATCGTCGGAGCAAATGCGCTGAAGTCCGCCAACGTTGAGGCGCAGCGGCTCGCGCTGGTTGGCACATTGCTGCTCGCGTCATGGGCGTTGATCGTACTGCTGTGGGTTGGCATCGGTGCGCCGTTTCAGGCCACCGGCGAAGAGAACCACGGCCGGTTCCTCGTTTTGATCAGTAATTCGTTACTTGTGATGAGCGGTTTCATCGCGCTATATCGCGCACTCGCCGAGCGGCGTGAGCACATGTGGCCGACGCTCGGCTTCGCCGCCGCGACGTCCGCCGGAGTTGCGTATTTCGCACTCGCGCTTGGCTCGTCGCGATTGCTCAAGCATGGGCCGGCGCTCGCGTACGATTGTCAGCGCGATATTCGTCTCGCTGTTGGCCTGCGAGGCATCGCATATCCAGAGATCTCGGGGCAGACTGCACCTTGGTACTCACAGCCCGCGGTGATCGCCGGCATCCCGGCGATTCCATGGATCATGCCCGGCATGTTTGCGGCGGTTCTGCTTCGTCGCGCGGGCGACGGCAGCGCCTGACTTGTTTCAGTGCTACATTGTCATCTGACCCTCGCAGCCTTGGAGCGCCGTCATGAGCCACGACTCCACCATCTTCCAGTTCGAGAAAGACTTCGCCGGTGCGTTGTACTGCATTCCGATGGCGGTTCGGCGCAAGCTGGATCTGTGCGGAGTGAAGGTATCGTTGAAGCAGTGGAATCGCTTCTCGCTCGAAGAGCGCGAGCAACTCGTGACTCGCGGATGTGACACGCCGGAGCAAACAGACGCGTATCAGCACGAAGTCGCGCATCTGCTCGAAACGCGCGCCGGTGATACGCCGCAGTTGCTGGATCGAGATGCGGGGACAGAGTGGAAGAACGCTGCAACCGTCCCGCAACGGCTGATCGATTATTGCGCTGAGCGCGAAGTCGCCGCCCCGAGCCCGACGCAGTGGGCAGCGCTCACGGAACTGCAGCGATTTGCGCTGTTCAAGCTCACGCGGCCGGGACACACCAACGAAAATTTCATCCCGGCCATGCGCGAGTTCGGGCTGATCGCCTGAGCTACTGCAGCTGATCCTTGACCGTGTCGCGGTTGACCAGCTTGTTGAAGCGGTTCTCGTCCTGATACAGGAACGCGAGCTCGTTCTCGTCGAAATACTCGAAGAACGTATCCCACGAAATCTGCTCCAGCGACTGCTGGCCCGAATAGCCGGGAAAATCGATGCGCAGGATGCCGGGATCGTCCTTGCCGCCGGTCTTCTTCACGTGCGCAGGACAGCCGCCGTGCTTCTCTACCCAGTGGCGAATCGTGTCGTGGTCGATGGTGGCCTTGGCTGATGACATAGCGAGCTCCTCGAAGCGAAGGGGGCGTGCTCTTTAACGCATCGTGGTGCGCACGGATCCGTGCCGCTGCGGGATTGCAATACTCTGTAGCCATGCAACGCAATCCGGCAGGCTCATCGCCGATCATTTGTCAGGCGATCCAACAGCTGCGCAAGCTGATTTTTCACTACAACGGGCTGCGTCGCGTGGTCGCACCGTATTGTTATGGAATCTCCACGCGAGACCGGGAAGTGCTGCGCGCCGTTCAAACCGGCGGCGGCAGCAGCTCGCAAGGGTATGGCTTCGGCAAGTTGTGGACGGTCAGCGAAATGTCGCAGCTGCAACTCTCGGACGAACATTTCGAGCCGAACGATCCGCTCTACAACCCCAACGACAGCGCCATGAAAAGCGTGATCTGCCGCGTCGGTTAGCTTCGGCTCGCGAGCACGCCGTCGCCGTGCAGCTTCACCTTGAACCCGCTGCGCTTCAGACGAGTGGCCACTTCGTTCGGCACGTCGCGCCCCGTGGTGAGCTTGTTCGGCGTGCCTGTGTAATGAAACATTCGTCCGCCTCGCTTCAACACTCGCGCGAGCTGATCGTAGAACGCTTGCGAGTACAGTTCGCCCGCGATCCCGAATCTGGGCGGATCATGTAGCAGGGCATCGAAGGACGCGTCCGGCAGCTCGGCGATTCGCTCGGAAACATCGCCTTCGGTCAGCGTCAGCGCTGCAGCGGGAGCGGGCGACCAAGGATTCAACGTTCGCAACCACACCACATCCGGGTTCTTTTCAAAAGAAACAATGCGCGCCGCGCCAAGCTCCAGGCACCACGCCGCGAAGTAACCAAGCCCGCCGCACGTATCCAACACCGCCTTGCCTCGCGGTTCGATCAAACGAACTTTGCTTTCCGCGTCGGCATACGGCGAAACTTTTTCCGTCGGCAGCATCTTGATGCCATCGATTTCGAACGTCGGCGGACCCCACGTCGTCGGCACCAGCTTGATGAGCCCAGACGTAAAGCGAGACACAGGCTCGAACTCCGTGCCGGCCCAGTAATACACTGTGCGCTCTTTGCACTTGGTGAGATAGGGATAACGCTGCCCGCGCCACGCCCAGCCCGACGCATCGAGCATCACCTCGGTCGTCGTGCGATCCAGATCCAGCGAGCACGCAAGCGACGCCGCGCCGGAGCGTAGCGCCGCGAGCATCTGCTCATGCACTTTCAAAGTCAGTAACGGAAGCATGGCTGCAATGATAACTGCCGCGAGGCTCGCTCCTCTTTAGAAACAGCATGGCGCGAATTACATAACACCGTCGTTGTGACGAGCACGATCTCCACGCCGATGCAACCTGTCGCCAAAAGCATGCGCCGCGAATTCACAACTGAGAGATAATTCCTACTGTCATGAAACGCGACAGTGGCGATTCGAGCGCCACCGCGTACACTCAACGCGTCCGACGATTCGCAGACGTTTTCTAGCTCTTCGGTTCGTCGGCCGGACTCAGGGAGCTAACAATGCGGCAAGCAGGTCTGTGGGCGGCGAGTGTGGGACTGCTGTGGGCAGCAACTGCATCGGCCGTTCCGGTCTACTACACCTATGGCTACTTCGGCGACGGCCGCAGCTACGCCAACGGCGACGATCCGACGTTCAGGTTCACGATGGAGTATGACCTCGAACGTCAGCCCACGTACCTGGATGCCAACGGCAACCTGGTCACGCAAGCCGATCTGGGTTTGCACACCGATCCGAACGCGCCGTTCTACGGCTATTACCAGCTCGATTACTTTCACGCCACGCTGGTCGGCACCTCCGAATGGCTCGACGTCGATTTGTCGGCGCCGAATCAATCGACCAGCTATCGCCAGATCGACGGCCCGCCCGGCCCGGCGCCGTCGGCCTATGAAGACGTGGTGCGCTGGGCCTCGGGCGGTTATTCCATCCAGCTGATCCGTTATCCCGGCATCCTGGATGCGCCGATCGGCAGCTATTTCCCGTTCATCGCCGATCTGAATCTCGGCCCGAACATGGTGTGCACCGGCCGTTGCGGAGACAACCTGCACCTGCTCGCGATCAACAATACCAACTCCATTCCCGAGCCGGCGACGCTCGGCTTGCTGCTGGTCGGCGCCGGACTCGCAGTGGGAATGAAACGTCGCAAGCGCGAAGGCTGATCGCCCTCGCGCCCGCGTCATCGATCAAGGCATCTTGATACGCATCGGCATCGGCAGCGATGCCGTGCGGCTCGGCATCGGCGCCCGATCCGGCGGCGTCAGCCCCGTCACCAGCTCGCTGATGCGCACCGGGCTGCCGGTTTCGAAACATTTATTCGCCGCGATCCCGATCAAACACGAATACGCGCCGCCGCGCTCATCCGACGCACGTTTGTATTTATCCGCCGGCGCGTCACCGAAGATCTCCGCCAGCATCACATCGTCGCCGCCGCCGTGACCGCCGGTGCCGGTCCAAGGCTCAATGTCTTTCGGTGAGCCGCGCATGGGAATGATCCGCGTGGTCACACCGTCATCCTTGATCTTGCCCTGGGTCTCGTCCGCACCGGCGACACCCGCCTGCTCGACGATCGAATGTTCGAGCCGGCCCTTGGTGCCGTTGAACGCGATGTGATAACCCTCCCAGGCGTTGAACGCATTCAACGAATAGGCCAGCGTCGTATTGGTGTCGTAACGCACCTGGACATTCATCGTATCTTCGATGCTGATCTCCGGCCGCCACACGCACTGGTCGCGGAAGTAGCCGTCGTGTTTCTCGTTGTCCAGGTACAGCGACTTCAGCCCCGCATCGGCCGCGAGATCAAAATAAAAGTTACAACGATCTTTCTCCGGGCACGTGAGGCAGCGCTCGTGCGCGCCCTGCAATCCCATGCGCTTGGCCATGGTCGGCGTATAGAACTGTCGCAAACCGACCGCCTGCACCAGCTCGGGCTGCGCGCCGAGCCACCAGTTCACCAGGTCGAAGTGATGCGTGGCCTTGTGAATCATCAGGCCGCCGGACATTTTCTTGTTGCTGTGCCAGCGGCGGAAATAATCGGCTCCGTGCACCGTGTTCAACAGCCAATGAAAATCGACCGATAAAATATCGCCGATCTCGTTGTTCATCAGCAGTTCTTTGACCTGCGTACGCGGCGGCGAGTAACGATAGTTGAACGTCACGCGCACGTGCTTGCCACTGCGCTTGCAGGCATCGAGGATGGCCTGCGCCTTCTCCGCCGTCGTCGTCATCGGCTTCTCGGTGATCACATCGCAGCCCGCATCGAGCGCGCGCACGATGTATTCGTTGTGGAACGCATCGGGCGTGGTGACGATGATGGTCTGCGGCTTGGTCTCGCGAATCATCCGATCGAAGTCCGCCGGCGCATACGTTTTGGGTTTGCTTGCACCGGTCGCGGCGATCGTCTTCGCCGCGAGCGCCGCTCGGCCCGCGTTGCTATCGAGAACAGCGACGAGCTCGTTGGCGTCGCGAAACTTACCCGTGATGGCGTTGAGATACATCCTTGCGCGCGAACCGACGCCGACGTGCGCGAAACGCTTGCGTGAAGCGGCCGCATAACTCGTCGCGCTCAGGCTCACTGCAACGGCACCTGCCGACTGCAGCAGCTCGCGTCGATTGACACCGGTCCCATTTTTTTCACTCATGCTTAAAACCCCTGGAATCGTAGCGTTTACTGGTGTCCCACCACTTCTCATACAAATATCGCTCAAAGACGCGCTCACGCGCCACTTTGTCAAACGTTGTCAGTCCGCCTGCCTCCTTGCGCCGCCGCGAGCGAGGCTAGCTTACTCCAATCAAGCGTGATAATTATCGCTCATCAACGGTCATTTTCGACCGCGAGATGGTAGCGGTATCCCGAGGAGAACGGCGCCACTCAAGGCTTCCAGGAAATCTGTCTCCATCAAAAATGACTCAAAACCGCTCACGCCGTGGGTACGAGCGCGGTCACGGTTGCTTTCATGGGGGATCGAATGGTCAGCAGATTTTTTCAACGGCGGCGTGTTTCCGCACTCGGTTTCGGTGTGATGTTCGCGGGCTCGGCGCTGTGCGTCGGCCATGCCCTGGCGCAGGAGTCCGAGCAATCGAGCGCCGGATCGCACGTCGAGGAAGTACTCGTCACCGGCTCACGCATCGCGCGTGAAGGCATCGACGCTTCCACGCCCGTCACGGTCATCGGCAGCGAAGACATCAAACTCTCTGGCATTGCCAACATCGAAAAAGTGTTGAGCGACGCGCCCCAGTTCGTCGCCTCGACCAACGGCGGCGCGACCGCGAACACCGTGCCCGGCGGCACCGCCGATGTAAATCTTCGTGGCTTCGGCGCCTCACGCAATCTCGTGCTCGTGAACGGCCGACGCTTCGCCATCTACGGCCCGGAACAAGTCACCGATCTCAACACGATTCCAACGGCGTTGATCGCGCGCACTGAAGTCGTCACCGGCGGTTCATCGGCAGTCTACGGCTCGGATGCGATCACCGGCGTCGTGAACTTCATCATGCGCGATGATTTCGAAGGTGTCGAAGCGACGGCGCAAACCAGTTACGACAGCCCGACTGAAACGCCGACTTACAACGTCGATCTCACCGTCGGCGGCAACTTCGCCGAAGGCCGCGGCAACGCGGTGGTCTCGGTGAATTACATGAATCGCGGCTCGATCACTCGCGGCGAACGCGGTGAATGGGCGTATTACTCGCTCTCCGATGGCTGCGTCACGCCTGAATCTTTCAGTCGCACACAACCCGGCGTGCCCGTCTCGGTGCCTGCAGGTTCGAACTGTCGTGCGGCAGGCGGCGTGCCCGGCCTCATCGCAGGCGGCAGCGGCGATATTCCCAATGGCCGCTTCACCGGCGTGCCCGTGTTTGGCTCGCCTCAATCGAACGCTGGATTGAATGCAGCACTCGCGGCCGCCGGTTTGAATGGCATGGGCTCGCGCGGTTTCACTTTCAACGATGCAGGCACCGCTGTGCGTCCAGCATTGACGCCGCAAGATGATTTCAACTTAGGTCCGGACAACTATCTGCAAGTGCCGCAGGAACGCTGGATGATCAACGCGTTCAGTCACTATGA
Organism: uncultured Steroidobacter sp.; assembly: GCA_946478975.1. The sequence goes on along the minus strand of CAMLEO010000071.1, from coordinate 12,279 downwards.
CTTCGCAGACAAGGCGACCGGGTACCTGGAGTTCCACTTCAGCAACAATCGCGTCGACCAGCAGCTCGCGCCGACCAACATCAGCGGCCCGTTCCTGTTCAATACCAACAATCCGTATCTCTCGCCGCAGATGCAGGAAGTGCTGCGTCAGCTGGACATCGCGGAGACCGGACCGACGACGGTGACGACGGGCACGAGCTCGCGCGTCAACAATCCGAACGACGGCTTCGCCGTGCTCAACGTCGGCCGGCGCCTGGTCGAAGTCGGCCTGCGAGAGAACGTTTCCGATCGCAACGTCTGGCGCATGGCGCTCGGCGTGCGCGGTGATCTGGGCAATGTTTCCGACAGTTTCCTGCGCAACCTCGCCTACGATGTTTACTACACGTTCGCGCGCACCGAAGAAACGAGCCGCCAATCCGGCAACGTGTCGCGCAGCCGTTTTCAGACAGCGTTGTTGTCGAGCGGCGGCGCCGCACCGTTGCTCAACATCTTCGGTCATAACATTTCGGATGCAGCGGTGGACGCGATCGCCATCGGTGCAACCAACTCCACCGAGGCTGAATTGCAGGTCGCAGCCGCCACGCTCTCTGGCCAGGCGTTCGATCTGCCGGCAGGACCGGTCGCGTTCTCGGTGGGCGCCGAGTGGCGATATGCCTCGTCGCAGTTCGTTCCCGACGAGTTCCTGCGTTCGGGCGACGTGGTCGGCTTCAATCCCGGCCTGCCGACCCAAGGCGACGTCACCGCGAAGGAAGTGTTTGCCGAAATGCGCGTGCCGATCGTGGGCGGTCTACCGTTCGTTCAGAACCTGGCGGCGAACGGTGCGATCCGTCGTTCGGATTACGATCTGGAGGGCGTGGGCAAGGTCTCGACGTATTTGTATGGATTGGACTGGCGGCTGAACGAGGACGTCGCCTTCCGCGGCCAATTCCAACGTGCCATTCGGGCGCCGAACGTTGCCGACCTGTTCGGCGGCTTGCGCCAGAGCGTCGAGCCCGCGACGGATCCATGTTCGGATCGTCAGCCGACGTCTCAGCGCACCGATGCTGTTCGCGCGTTGTGTATCGCAAGCGGCGTGCCCACGGCGTCCGTGTTCACGGCGGGCGTGCAGCCGAACACCATCATTCCGGCATTGTTTGGTGGCAATCCGAACGTCGGTGAAGAAGAGTCCGACACGCGCACGTTCGGTATCGTGCTGACGCCGCAGATCCTGCCGCGCCTCGCGGTGACGCTCGACTATTTCGATATCACGTTGGATGGCGCGATCGCGCAGCTCGGCGGCGGCCTGAACAACACGTTGAACCTGTGCTTCAACGTCATTCAGGACATCAACAGCGAGTTCTGCCAGGCCATCAACCGCAATCCGGTGACTGGCGAAATCAGCGTTCCCTACTACGCCGAGATTCGTCAGGCGAACACCGGCGCGTTGGAAACATCGGGCTACGATCTGCAAGCACGCTATAGCTGGGACATCGGCTGGGGTCTGTTCGGCAAGGGCAGCCGCTTCCACATCAGCAGCTCGTGGACCCAGACCAAGGAGTTCACATTGACGCCGGTGCAGGCGTTCCCGAATGTCAAGAATCGCTGCGTCGGCGCGTACGGCACCACGTGCGGCGAACCCATCCCTGAGTTCAAAGGTGTGACTCGCCTCACCTGGACCACCGGCGATCTGAGCTTGAGCCTGCGCCATCGTTACATCGACGACGTGACGGTGGACCGATATTTACTGCCGGCGCGTGCCGGCGCCACAGCGCCTGCGTATGCGGACCTGGTGAACCCGAAGCTGGATGCGCAGAACTATCTCGACTTCTCGTTCTCGTACGCTCTGGGCCAGCACATCGAGTTCTTCGGCGGCCTCAACAATCTGCTCGACGACGATCCGCCGGTGGTCGGCAGCGCGCAGATTCGCGCGAATACCTGGCCCGCGACCTACGATTACAATGGCCGCACCATGTTCATCGGCATGACTGTGCGAACGTTATGATTTCTAGTGTCGGCGCCGCGCTCGTGCTCGCCCTCGCGGCGGGCACGCAGTACTTCAATCCGATCCTGCACGCGGATTATTCGGATCCGGACGCGATTCGCGTCGACGACAGTTACTACATGGTGGCGTCGTCGTTTCATTATTCGCCTGGCGTGCCGGTGCTGAAATCCAAGGATCTGGTGCACTGGACGATCATCGGCCACGTGCTGCCGCGCTTGGATTTTCATCCGAGCTACGACTTGCCCGGGCCGGTCGAATTCGATGACACCACCGAGCGCATTCCTTTTCGCACCGACCTCGGCCATCGCTATGCCTCGGGCGTGTGGGCGCCGTCGATCCGCTATCACCAGGGCCGCTTCCATGTTTATTTCGCCACGCCCTCTGAAGGCGTGTTCATGGCGTCGGCAAAGCGTGCCGAGGGGCCGTGGTCCAAAGTCACCAAGGTCATCGACGCACCCAGGCTCGAGGATCCGTGTCCGTTCTGGGACGATGACGGCAAGGCTTATCTCGTGCATTCGCGCGTCGGCGCCGGGCCGCTGATCCTGCACCGGATGAGTGCTGACGGCACGAAGGTTCTCGATGAGGGCAAAGTGATCGTCGAGGACCAAGAGCACCTGCCGACCCTCGAAGGACCGAAGCTGCTCAAGCGCAACGGCTATTACTACATCTTCGCGCCATACGGCGGCGTGGGCACCGGGCCGCAAGCGGTGATGCGCTCACGAAACATTTGGGGTCCGTATGAGTGGCGCACCGTGCTCTCCAAAGGAGAGACCGACGTGCAAGGCCCGCATCAAGGCGGCTACGTCGAAACGCCGTCGGGCGAAGGTTGGTTTCTGCACTTCAACAGCACGGGCGCGTACGGGCGCATCGTTCACTTGCAGCCGGTGCGCTGGCAGGACGACTGGCCGATCATGGGCGAGCTGCTGCCCGGCGCGGCGAATGGCCAGCCGGTCATGTCACATGCGATGCCCGATGTCGGCGGCGCGTTCCCGCCGGTGTTTCCGCAAACATCGGATGAGTTCGACCAGAGGCAGCTCGGTATGCAGTGGGAGTGGAATCACAATCCCGTGAATGCTCAGTGGAGCCTCACCGAACGTCACGGTTTCTTGCGCTTGAAGGCGATGCCTGCGGTTAACCTGGTCAGCGCTCGGAACACGGTGACGCAGGTGCTGCAGGGGAAGACCTCGCAGATCACGACACGCCTGGTCGTTAGCGGCATGGCCGATGGCCAGAAGGCTGGGCTGGCGATGTTTGGCAAACGTCCCAGCTGGATCGGCGTCACTCAGCGTGCAGGCAAACGTTACTTAACCTTCACTTACGCTGGCGCGGAGACGATCGGTGATGCGATCGAGGCGGAGTCTCTGCAGCTACGCGTGCTGGTGGAGGACGAGCAGGCGCAGTTCTCGTACAGCCTCGACAATGGCAAAACGTTTCAGCCGTTCGGCACACGCGCGAAGCTGCTGTTCAGCTGGTGGAAAGGCGCCCGCCCGGCTCTGTTCACGTACACATCGAGCGAGTCGGCGAGCGGAATCGCCGACTTCGATTGGCTGCATGTGACGACGCCGGCGCTGTAACTTCAGCGAGCGTCACCGTAGGCGACGACGCCGGCTTCTTTCTGGATGCCGGCGTTGTCCATGACTTTCTTTGCGGCATCCGGCCAGCGGCCGTGCTTCACCAGCTCATTCCCTTCCATCGTGTTGTTGTTATACGCGTCCCACAAGCCACCGACCTTGCCTTCCGTGTGCCAGTTGCCGAGCGCCTCGTTGTCCGTCGACGTGCGCAACGGCAGAAAACTGCTCACAGTGTTGATGTTCAACCACGTGCCCGCGCCGTCGACAACGTTGTTGCGGATCGTGATGTACCGTGACCCCTCGTCGAGATACAACGCGATCCGCTCTGGAATCTCATAAATATAGTTCTCAGCGATAAACGTATCCGGACTCGCGGACAGGTTGTAAATGGCGCCGCCATCATGAAACAGCTTCTTGATGTTATGAATGCGGTTGTACGCAACCACGACGCGACGATGCATCGTCGGCGTATCGTATGTCAGGTTCGCCGCATGATCGTAGTAACCGCGCTCCGCGATCCGATAGGTCGCATTGCCGCCGACGTCGTTGATGCCCCAGCCCCAGCCGATGTCGATGCCGTCGTACGGCGCATCTGAGATGTCGTTATGAAGAATCAGCGCGCTGTCGACATAGGTGCTCAGGATGGCGCTGTTGTCCTTATAAACCTGGCTCACCGTCTGGATGCGATTGTTCGCAATCACGATGTTTCGATTCGCCATGCGAGGATCGCGTGGATGATGCGCATCTCGGCTGATGCCTCCAGCCAGAATGGCGCCGCCGGCGAGATCGGTGAAGACGCTGCGTTTCACTTCAATCGAACGCGCGCCCAAGCCGATGCCGGTCGCATTCGCGTTGCTGTTATTTCCGATGCCGAGCGCCACCTGGCCGAGATGCGCGAACACCGCCTGATCGAACACCACCCGCTCGGCTGCAGACACCTGCACCGCCGCCGGAATTTGCGACCAGTCGTTGCGACGGGTTTCGAACGCGCGGCACCCCCAAACGCAGCTCGACAGCGCATCGTTCGGCCGACCCGGCGTAACGCCGGTGAGAAACGCCCCGCTCTGCTGATCCGCATAACCTTCGTTGGACGACGGCCCCATCCAGCTCGTGTACGAAAACCGGATGCCGCGAAACGTGAGATCTTGCACCGGGTGATCGTACGTGCCGCCGATCGAGACCAGATATGGCAACCGCGGCAGCTCAACCGTCATCTGCTCGACGGCAACACCCTCCGGCGGGCGGTAGTAGAGCTTGCCGGCCTCCGAATCGATATAGAACTGATTCGGCTGCGTGAGGAACGCCAGCGAATTATTTAGAAACAAGTGCGCCAGCTGTGCGCCGACGGGCGCATTCAACGTGTCGTAGCCCCAGGTGTTGTTGTCCCACGCAGGCTGCTGCATCAGCAGCTTGCGACCGGCGATGCTCTTCACGGGCGAGAGGCGATTGGTGAAATAGCCGGTCGCCTGCACTTCGATCCGCTGCTGCGCTGGCAGGCCCGCGAGGTAGTCAAACTTCGGATCGTTGATGACCAGACCTTCGGCGCTGAACTCGACCAACTTGCGATCGATCTCGATCGAGGCGGGCTGCGCGAGCCGATTGCCCACCCACAGTTGGCGAGTGTCGGCCCCGACAGGCACGTCGGACACATAGATGTGTCGCTCGGCATCGGACACCTTCCAGCCGCTCACCGGCATCGAGCCCGCGATGACGGGCGATGCGTTCGGAGCCGCTTGCCAGGTAACACTGTTCCCGTCTTGTCCGCCGTCGACGGCAGTGAAATGCAGCGGATCGGTGAGTCGATACATCCCGTCGGCGAGCAATACGACGACGTTTGCATTCGAATTAGCGGAGCGAACCGCCTGCTGAGTTCGTGTGAGTGTCTTGAACGGACGCGCCGCTGATCCGTCGCCAGCGTCGTCGCCCTGCGGCGAGACATTGAACGTGACTGTTCGCACGTTGCGAACGTTGTCGGGAACAAAGCCGGCGAAGCTGGTCGCCGGGAGCAACAGAGTCGCAGCCAGGGTGCGTACTGCAAGCGATTTCATCGATGCCTCGTTCGGTCAGCGCCGTTGAAACACCGGCGAGCGCTTTTCTTTGAACGCCGCCCGGCCTTCGGCCGCATCGGCGGTCGCGAAACAAATCGTTTGCAGATCGCGCTCGTACTCCATCGCTTTCTCCAATGGCATCGAGCACGCCGCACGCAAATTGAGCTTCGCCGTTTCAGCAGCGATGGGCGCGCGACTCGCGATCGTCTCGGCAATCGCACGAGCGCGTGGCATCAACTGCTCCGGCTCAGTCAACTCACTGACCAGTCCCCACGCAAGCGCCTTGTCCGCATCGATGGGATCGCCGGTCATCAACATCAGCGCCGTGTTCGACAGGCCGATGCTTTTGGACAGGAACGCAGCCATGCCGCCGCCACCGATCCAGCCGAGCTTGATCTCCGGCGCCGCGAAGCGCGCGTTCTTCGAAGCGATGCGAATGTCACAGGACAACGCAGTCTCGAGGCCTCCGCCAAATGCGTAACCATTCACGGCCGCGATGCTGGGCTTGAGCAAGCGATGAATGGCGTCGCAGTAGTCCGCGCGATTCCGGAAATCCCAGGGCGTCGCATACGTGTCCAGTTCCGCGATGTCCGAGCCGGCGCAAAAGGATTTCGGGCCGGCGCCGGTGACGATGACGCAGCGGATCTGCGAATTGCGATTGCACTCCTCGGCCGCCGCGACGATGGCTTTGGACATTTCGGGGGTTGCAGCGTTGAGCTTCTCGGGCCGATTGAGAGTGATGGTCGCGACGTGACCCTGCACGTCGAACAGCACGTTGTCAGTCATGACCCAATCCTCGATTAGCGTGCGGCATAGGCGCGTGCATACGCGCGTTGAATGTCTTCGAGCATCGCGCGATGCGGACGACTTTCGGACAGGCCGTCACGAACCAGCTGCGAGCAGCGTGTTTGAAAGGCAATGGCGCCGTTGAAGCGCGGCCGAACGTAGGCGTTCTCCAGCGTGTCGGCGGTGTGCTCGTAGAAGCTATTCCATTGCGCATTGACCGTCGCGTCGTGCCACGACGAGCGTCGACTCGGCTGTCCATCGTGCGTTGGAATGAAACCGGTTTGAGCTTCCTCCGACAGCAGCCAGCGCAAATGATCGAGCAGCTGCGGCGATGGTCGGCACCGTTTGGAAATACCAATGCCTGTTCCGCCCAGCGTGGAACCCGGACGACCACCCGGCGATTGCCTCGGCGCATTCGCAAACGAGATCGACATGAGCGTCGCATTGGCAGGCCGCGCGTAATTCACATAGCCATAGATCAGTGGGCACAGCGCGACGGCTCGCGATTGAGCCATGTGTCCCAAGATGCCGATCGGATTGAGCGCCCAAGCCAAGGTCGGGCTGCGGCTCGCGAGATCCGCCATCAGATCCAGCACTGCAAAGCCGGTTTCGTTTGAAACAAACTGCCGCGGATCGCGCTGTGCTGGAGGATCACCGAACGCGGTTGCGATCGACTGAAAGCTCAGCGCCGCATGCGGTCCAGCCATCGATAATGCGACCGGCATTCGCTTCGAGAGTGCGACAACCTCGTCCCACGTCGTCGGCGCCGGCGCATCCAGCAGGTCGGCTCGATACGCCATCACTTGCGTGGCCGCATCGAGCGGCAGCGCCCAATGTTTTCCTTCGTAACGATAGCTGCTCAGGCACGGCCCGATCGTGTGGCGCGCCAGCGTCGCAATCTCATTCGCACTGAACAGCGACTCCAGTGGCTGCAGACATTCGGTCGCAACCGCTTCGCCGACATGCGGGTGATCCAGCACCACCAGATCGTAACGAGCACACAGATCGGCGATGGGATGCGCCTCGAAGCCTTCGAGCGGCTGGCGCTCCCACGACAGCGAGAAACCATCGCGCTCCGGTTTCAAACGCGACGCCGCCGCGGCGAGTGCGTTGTAGCCGCGGGGATGATCCCAAGTGAGGCCGATGTAATGCATCGGAGATGTCAGTCTTGTTTGACCACGCCGCGTTCGAGCAATCGATCGATCTGCGCGGCAACGAGCCCAGCCTCTTCCAGAATCTTGCGTGTGTGCTCGCCGGTTTGCGGCGCGCCTCGCGCGATGGTCGAGGGCGTCTTGCTGAAACGAATGGGAAAACCCGGCACCTTCACGCGCCCTTCGCTCGGATGATCGTATTCGACGAACGTGCCGTTGTGCGCGATCTGCGGATCTGCGACGACATCCTCGTAGCCGTACACCGGGCCGGCCCAGATGTCGTGCTTCAGAAACAAATCGATCCACTCCTGCGATTTGCGCGCCTTCAGGCGTTCGCGTGTGCGAGCGAAGATCTGGTCGCGATAGGTCCACGCATCCTTTTCTTCGTCCACCATCGCAAGAAAGCTCGGCTCGCCGATCAACTCGCCCAGCTTTTTCAAGTTGGCGAACGCGAGCACGATGTAACCATCTGCGGTCGCAAACACACCGTACGGCGAGCGAATGTAAGTGTGTGCGTGCGGCTCGGCGGAACGCACTTGCGGCTTCTTGCCGACCGTGAACACGGAGAGCTCCTGCATTTGAATGGCGACGATCGCATCCAGCATGTTGACCTGGACCAGCTGGCCTTCGCCGGTGCGCTCGCGATGTAACAACGCCGCGAGCGCGCCTTCGAACGCGGTGTACGCGGTCACTGCATCGGCGAGGTATTGCCCGGCCGGCGTCGGCGGCTCGTCCGCTTTACCGGCAGAGAGCATTGCGCCCGACATGCCTTGCAACAGCAGATCCTGCCCGGGGCGATCTTTGTAAGGCCCGGTCTCGCCGTAACCGGAGATCGACACATACACGAGGCGCGGATTGATCTTGCTCAGCGTCTCGTAATCGACGCCGAGGCGCTGCGCGACGCCGGGTCGATAGTTCTGGATGAAGACGTCGGCGGTCTTCACCAGCTCCAGCAGCGCCTGCTTGCCTTCAGGCGCCTTCAAATCGATCGCGAGCGAGCGTTTGTTGCGATTGAGCGAGAGAAAAGAAACATTGATGCGGTTGCCGGTGGCGCCGCCCGCCGCCCGGAAGCGCTGCCACTCACCCGCAACAGGTTCGACCTTGATCACGTCGGCGCCGAGATCGCCCAGGCGTTGCGCCGCGAACGGGCCCGCCATGGCGATGGAACAATCCAGAACCCGGTATCCTTTCAGCACAGTCATCGATGAATCTCGTCGTTAGTGCATCACCCAGCCGCCGTCGACATTCAACGTCTGGCCGGTGATGAAGCCCGCCTCGTCCGAGGCGAGAAAAGCCAATGCATTGGCAATATCCAGCGGCGTGCCGCGGCGTTTGACGGCCTGCCGGTCGAGCACGAAGCGCGTGTAGCCTTCCGGATCCGGATGGATCTTTTCCGCATCGGTGGGAAACGCACCCGGCGCGATCGCATTCACAGTGACGCCGTACGGACCAAACTCGCGCGCCCAGGCACGAGTCAATCCAACGAGTGCGGCTTTGGATGCGACGTAAGGCGACAACAGTGCCCAGCCACCGTAGAACGTCACGCTGCTCACATTGATGATTCGACCCCACTGCTTCGCACGCATGTGAGGGAGCGCGACTTGAACTGCAACGATGCCGGCGTCGACATTCACACGCTGCACGGCCTGATGTTCCTCGACCGTGAATTCCTCGAACGGTTTCGCCGGATAGATCGCCGCGTTGTTGATGACGATGTCGTAGCCGCCAACGCTGTTCGTGGCTTGCTCGATATCTCTTCGAAAGCTCGCCAGATCGTTCAAGTTCGAACGCAGCACTCGCAAGCGAGCACGTGCATCGACTGGAGCCGCGGCTTCGAGTGCGGCCACTTTGTCGGCGTTGTTGTCGACCGCAACGACAGTGGCGCCGCGATTGAGAAAGGCGAGCGTCGTCGCGAGCCCGAGGCCGCCGGCCGCGCCGGTGTAGAGAATGGTTTTTCCCGCGATATTCATGCCGAGCGTCCCGCAAGCGGCGGATAGTTGCCCGAAGGCTGCGGATAATCATTGTCCGGCTGCGAGACGATGGAGCGAATTCTCTGTTCCGCCGCGCCGATCGCATCAGCGCCATCGAGCACTTTGAACACGGTGTCGTAGCGTCGCTCCTCGCCGTGTTCGAGCCAGATCATTTCTTTACGCTCGCGAGCAAACTGCTTGCCGAGCACATGATGCGTGGACGGCTCGATGCCCAACGCATATTGGCCGGCCTGCAGGTTCTGCCATTCGTACTGGCAGGGAAACTGATCCTTGCGCGTCTGGACCTGCAGCCCGAACTGCAAAGCATCGTTCACTAGTGCGACCGGCACATTGCCCGCAGCATCCGCGACCATCTCGTGCTGCCACACCTGCTCATGAAAGCCGAGCTGCGGCTTGGGCAAGCGGCGATAGCCCACACCCTGGCTGCGATATTTCTCACCCGCATGCGCCGCCCACACGACCTCGCGAATCGGCGCGAGATATCGCGATCCTTCCGCGAGCACGGGATGACCGACATTGATGTGATAACAAAACATATGCGGCGTGCGATAGAAGCCGTGATTCACGACGCGATCGTGCAGGTGAATCTCGTCCGAGCCGACCTTCGCTTCGATGCGCCGGATCAAATGCAGGTCTTCGCCGAACACGGTGGACTGCTGCACGATGCCCTCGCACCACAACGTGCATTCATCGCCGTTCCACAGTTCGCCATAACCGCTCAAGCGAGCCGGAATCGTGCCGATGCGACCGTGCAGCGACGAGCTCACGGTCTTGCGCGGCCCATACACGTAGTGACTCGCATCGTCCTCATCCATGAACAGGATGTGATCGAGGCCGCAGGTCACCACCAATCCGGAGAACGAGCGCAGCCACGACAGGCCGCCTTCGCCTTCATACTCGTGCAAGCCGGGATGACGAAAGCCGGCCGGCGAATGCCAGCCGATCGCGCGACCTTTGTGCTCGCACTCGGCAATGTCGAGTGCACGATCGACGAGCACGGTGAAGCGCAGTCCGGTGCCGGTGCGAAACTCCAGCATGCGCACACCGCGCTCCACTCCATCCGCAAGCTCAACGAGGCGCACGCCGGCGAACTGCGACAGCATGCCTGCGTGAGCGGCAACGTCCCGACGCGAATTCGACCGACCGTACAGTTCCACCATGCGTGCTCCCGTTGTGCGACTCGAGGCCTCAGCCCTCGTAAGCTCGCACCACCTGACGTTGCTCGCCGAGCTTGTCGATGCCGAGGCGCACGACATTGCCCGGACGCAAATACACCGGCGGCTTTTGCCCGAGCCCCACCCCCGCCGGCGTGCCGGTGGAAATGATGTCGCCGGGCTGCAGGCTCATCACCGTGCTGAGATAGCTGATCAGGAACGGAATGCGGAAGATCATGTTGCCGCTGTTGCCGTTCTGATAGCGCTTGCCATCAACTTCCAGCCACATGCCGAGCGCGTGCGGATCCGGCACTTCATCTTTCGTGACCAGCCACGGACCGGTCGGGCCGAACGTATCGCAGCCTTTGCCCTTGTCCCACGTGCCGCCGCGCTCCAGCTGATATTCGCGCTCGGAAACATCGTTGATGACGCAGTAGCCGGCGACGTGCGACAGCGCGTCCGCTTCGGCGATGTAACGGCCGGGCTTGCCGATCACCACGCCGAGCTCCACTTCCCAATCCGTCTTCTGCGAGTCGCGCGGAATCTCGATCGCATCGTTCGGGCCGACCATTGCGCTGGTCCACTTGTTGAACACGACAGGCTCGGCCGGCTCGGGCAGGTTCGATTCCTTGGCGTGGTCCTTGAAGTTCAGGCCGATGCAAACGAACTTGCCGACCTTGCCGACGCAGGCACCGAGCCGCACGCCCTCGGGCGCCAGCGGCAGTTTCGACACATCCATCGCGCTCAGCTTGCTCAGGCCCGCGGGCGTCAGCGCATCGCCGCCGATGTCGGCGACCACCGCGCTCAAGTCCCGAATCTTGCCGCTCGCATCCAGTAATCCCGGCTTTTCCTGGCCCGGCGGGCCGTATCGCAATAGTTTCATGAGTTCACCCGATATCTGTGGAAGACGCGCAGCGTCAGGGCTGCGCCGCCAGAGTATAGATGCACTCCATGGGCTGCCATTTGCCGGCGGATGGCCCGTTCTCTTTGGCGAACGGCAGCGACTGCTGCAGGGTGTCCATCAGCGCGTTCCAGGCCTGCACGTCCGGATTCGTGGCGTCGGCGCGGGCCTTGGCTTCGTCGGAATAATGCGGCTCGACTTCCATGATCATGAACAGTCGATTGCCGATCAGATAAATCTCCAGCACCGCAATGCCGGCATCGCGCAGCGAACGCGTTACCGCCGCCGGCGGGCCGCCGGGTTCGTGATGGCGCTTGTAAGCGGCGATCGCTTCGGGATCGTTGCGCAGGTCGACGGCGAAGCACATGCGATGGCGGACCATTCAGCGCACCGACTTGATCGGCAGCACGAAGAACGAGCCGGCGAACACGAACACCATCGCGGAGACGAACAACCATCGATAGTCGTTGCCGGACAAGTTCAACAGCCACGCGCACCACACGGGACTCAAAATCTGCGGCACGTTGACAGCGCTGGTGAGGATGCCCAGGTCTTTGCCGGTAGATGCGCTGCCCTCGCCGCTCAGCGACTTCGGCAACACCTGCGTCATCAGCGCCATGTCGACCGACATGAATGCGCCGTAGCCCACGCCCATCAGCGCCGAGGACTCGAGCGATCACGTAGACCTGCGCGTCG
>CAMLEO010000070.1 GCA_946478975.1 uncultured Steroidobacter sp. | reverse complement strand
CGGCCTCGGCTGCGAAGGCGCGATGACCATCCTGCTGAGCCGGCTCGATCCCAGCAACGACTACCAACCGTTCGCGTACGCCGCGCAGTGTCGCTACGACCAGGTCGACGCTCGATTCGCGCTGGTCACCGAATCACGTAATCCGCGTTACGCCCCGGGCGCAGCGCTGTGGTCACAGAGCAAACAAAGCGCACCGTCGGCAGTGACGAAGGCCATGAATGTTTCCACGCCTCGCGGAGCGAACGCACCGAGTGAGCTCATCGTTGCTGACGATGCGACGTTCCTGGTCGTGCCGATCGAGCTGCCGCCGCGCTTGTTGTTGTTAGGTGCCGGGCCGGATGCGATGCCGCTGGTGGAATTCGCCGGCCTGATGAATTGGCAGGTCACTGTGCTCGATCACCGTCCCGCTTACGCTGTGCCTGAACGTTTTCCTCGCGCCCGACGCGTGTCGCTGCGGCTCTCCGCCGACTTGCCGCAAGAACTGCAAGCTCAGCCATACGACGCAGCCGTGGTGATGAGCCATCACTTAATCTCTGATCAGGCATATCTTGCGGCCCTGGCCGACAGCCACGTTCCTTACATTGGCCTGCTCGGCCCCGCGCCCCGCCGCATTCGATTGTTGAGTGAGATTGGCGATAAGGCCGCGGCACTGAGCGGCCGGCTCTATGGACCGATCGGGCTCGACATCGGCGCACGCTCGCCTGAGGCGATTGCGCTCGCGATCGTGGCGGAGATTCAAGCGGTGATGGCGGGCCGGAGCGGCGGCTCTTTCAGCAAGCAGCCGCACTGAGATCAGCCGCGTCTTAGATCGCGCAACACCCGTCTCGCATGTTTGTCGGGGCGACCTTCGGGCGCCGGCCCCGCCAGTCGGCTGCGTTCGCGCTGTTTTTCGCGCTCGGCGATGCTCTCTTCCGTCTCGGTGTAATGCAGGCGAGCTTCGGGCGCCGGACCTCGCCGCACCGGGATGCCTCGCACGATCACTTCCAGACGAACCTCGTCTTTGGTGATGTGCAGCCGGTCGTCGACGTGAATCATGCGCGACGCCTTCACTCGCTCGCCGTTCACGTGCACCAGCCCGCCCGCGACGGCCTCGGTCGCCTGGGAACGGCTCTTGAACAGCCGCGCAAACCACAGCCATTTGTCGATCCGCACGCCTTCTTTGGTGCTTAGGGAAGTCTCCGAGCTCATGCGCAGATTGTACGCCTGATTCCCTTCGGACGAGGGCAGCAGGTATTCTCGCCGCTTCTGTCAGCCGTTTGAGGCAGCGAGGTCGAGACGAGTGGCGGTGAGCTCATGAGCCAGGCGGTGCACGCAGCCACCGGCAACGATGTCGATCTGCTGATCATTGGCGGCGGGATCAACGGCGTCGGCATCGCTCGCGATGCTGCCGGCCGCGGCCTGAAGGTCACATTGGTGGAACAGGCGGACCTCGCCTCCGCGACCTCCTCGGCCAGCACCAAACTCATTCACGGCGGCCTGCGCTATCTCGAATTCTTCGAATTCCGCCTGGTGCGCGAGGCGCTGATCGAACGCGAGCGACTGCTGCACATCGCGCCTCACATCATTCGACCGATGCAGTTCATCCTGCCGCACGTGCCGGAACTGCGGCCGCGCTGGCTGATGCGGCTCGGTTTGTTTCTGTACGATCACATCGGCGGGCGCAAAGTTCTGCCGGCCTCGCGCAGTGTGCGACTTGCGAACGGGGCTTACGGGCCGCTGCGTGCGGGACTCGATCATGCCTTCGCCTATTCGGATTGCTGGGTCGACGACAGCCGCCTGGTGGTTTTGAACGCCATCGACGCCGCTCAACGCGGCGCGTCGATTCGCACGCGCACGCGCTTCGTTTCCGGCCGCAGCGAGGGCGATCGTTGGATCGCCGAGTGTCAGGACGCGAAGACTCAGCAAACATTCCAGATTCGAACGCGCGCGCTGGTGAACGCTGCAGGGCCGTGGGTGCAGCAGGTTCTGCACGGCATTCCGCAGGCCAAAGTCTCCGGCCACGTGCGCTTGATCAAAGGCAGTCACATCGTCGTGCCGCGTCTGTTCAACGGCGAACACGCGTTCATGCTGCAAAATCCCGATGGCCGCATCGTGTTCACGATTCCGTACCAGGACGAGTTCACGCTGGTCGGAACGACGGATGTGCCGTTCGAAGGCGACGCCACGCAAGTTCACATCTCGCCCGATGAGGTGCTGTACCTGTGCACGACGGTGAACAATTATTTTCGCAAGACCATCACGCCGGCGGACGTGAAATGGAGTTACGCGGGCGTGCGGCCGCTGTCCGACGACGAATCCACGAATGCTTCCAAAGTCACGCGCGACTATCGGCTGGAGCTCACCGAGACCACGCACGACGCGCCCGTGTTGTTGTCCGTGTTCGGCGGCAAGATCACGACATATCGGCGCCTCGCCGAAGCCGCATTGAGCAAGCTGCAGCCGCACCTGGAATTCAGCGATCGCGAATGGACGGACAAGACCGCGCTGCCAGGCGGCGACTTCCCGCGTGCAGACTTTGCTTCGTTTCTCGCCGGCGTACAAAAGCGCTGGAGTTTTTTACCGCCGGCCACCGCCAATCGACTGGCACGCGCCTATGGCACGCGCATCGAGAAGATCCTGGGTAAAGCTCAGTCCATGCTCGATCTGGGCGAGCACTACGGCGCTGGACTCACACGAGCCGAGATCGATTACTTGATTGCGCACGAGTGGGCGCGCAGCGGCGATGACGTTCTGTGGCGCCGGACCAAAGTCGGCCTGCATTTGAACGAAGCTCAGCGCGCCGCTGTCGCGCGTATATTCGAGGCCCAGTGAAGATGGATCGGTGAAGATGGATCGACGCACACTGCTTCGGACGGGCATCGCCGCAGCTTTCGCAAGTTCCTTCAGCCTGCCGGCAATGGCCGCCACTCGAACTGATGATGATCTGGCAGGACTGCTGCAACGGCTCGCCGAGGACTGCCTGCGCAGCAATCCAAGAACAGCGACGCAGCTGGAGCTCGATGTCGGTGCCAATGCCAGCTTGCGTTCGCAGCTCGATGACGTGTCGTTGAGTGCGCGCGACAAGAACCGCAACGCTGCGGCAGCCGCGGTCGAGCAGCTCGCTCGCATCGATCGCAACCAACTGAGCGCGGCGTCCAAGCTCGATTACGACACCGCGATGTTTGTGTTTGCGACGCTGAAAGATCAGCTCGCCCGCTACGGCACTGTGGATCTCGACCTGCGACCGAGCCCATATCCCGTCAGCCAAATGAATGGCGCGTACTACTGGCTGCCAGAATTCCTCGGCTCGAATCATCCATTGCAATCGACGCAGGATGTCGATGCCTACTTCGCCCGCCTGAACGCGCTCGCGGTCGTGCTCGATCAAGAGACTGAACGCATTCGTCACGAGGCCACCCTCGGCGTGATTCCGCCAAGCTTCGTGCTTGCCAAGACCATCGCTCAAATCGAAACGTTGCGAAGCGCAGCTCCGCTGCAGACAGCGATGATTGCGCCGGCCGTCGAGCGCGCCAAAGCCAAAGGGCTGGGCGATATCGGTGCGCGCGCCGAAGCCATATTCCGCAAGAGCATCGCCCCGGCGCTGGAGCGGCAGAAACAAACGTTGCAATCGCTGCAGCCCAAAGCGAAAGACGCCGCGGGTGTTTGGGCACTGCCGGATGGCGCTGCTTACTACGCAGCGGCGCTGAAGTCGAACACGACGACCTCGATCGCAGCGGAGGAGTTGCATCGCCAGGGGCTGCAGTTCGTTGGCGATATCACCTCGCAGCTCGATCAAGGTCTGCGACAACAAGGACTCGAGAGCGGCTCCGTCGGCGAGCGCA
This sequence comes from uncultured Steroidobacter sp., assembly GCA_946478975.1. The sequence continues at coordinate 22,935 of CAMLEO010000070.1, read as the reverse complement.
TCAAAGCATTGAATGTCGACAAGCGCTTCCTGGTGCCGGACAACGATGCGGGCCGCAAGCAGTTGCTCGGTACTGCGCAATCGATGGTCGATGCGATTCGTGCGCTGCTGCCGAAAGGCTTCCTGACGATCCCGAAGGATCGGCTGCAGGTAAAGCGCATTCCCATCGCAATTGAAAACGGCGCACCGGGCGCGTTCTACAGCGAAGGCGTGGGCGATCAGCCCGGTGCGTTTTCGCTCAATCTGAAAACGCCGAGCGAGCTGCCGCTGTGGCGGCTGCCCACCTTGGTTCATCACGAGGCCATTCCCGGTCATCACTTCCAGTTCAGTGTGCTGAAGAGCGCCGGCCCGCTGCCGTTGTTTCGACGGCTGGTGCAGTTCTCGGCTTACACGGAAGGTTGGGCGCTGTACGCCGAGCGCGTCGCGGACGAGCTGGGAATTTATGAAAACAATCCGGCGGGCAAGCTTGGGCTGCTGCAATCGGAGCTGTTCCGCGCGGCCCGCATCGTCGTCGACACGGGTATTCATCATCATCGCTGGACGCGAGAGCAAGCGACGCAATGGATGATCGACCACGCCGGCGAGGCGCCGACATCGGCGCAACGTGAGATCGATCGTTACTGCGTGTATCCCGGGCAGGCGTGCAGCTTCATGGTCGGCGCCACGCAGATCCGGGCCGCACGAGAGCGCACACGCCAGCGGCTGGGATCCCGCTTCGACGTGCGCGCCTTTCACGACTTAGTGCTCAAGTCCGGTCCGGTGCCGATCGACGTGCTGCACGCCGCCGTCGATCAGTTCGAACCACGCTAGAACCGATACTGCAGCTCCATTCCATACGTTCGCGGATACGTCAGCGAGACCTGGCGCCGCAGGCCGACCGGCGTCGGCGTACTCGCGGACGAGCTGCCGTATCCCACCTCATCGAACGCGTTCTTCACCGAGCCGATGATGGTGTAACGATTGTCCGCATCGTTCCATAGCAAACGAAAATCCGCTATTTCGAACGACGGCGCGGTGTAGATCGGATTCGACCAGATCGTCGACTGCTGATCGTCGATATCCGTGTACAAGCCGCTGGCCGTGAGCGAGCCGGCTGCGAAGCCCCACGTGTAGTTCGCACCCACCGTCCACTTCTGCTTCGGCGACAACGGCAAACGATTGCCCACCAGCGTTTGTGAAATCGTTCCATCGGGAAACACACCTCGCGGCTGCGCACCCGGCGCGACTGCATTCGGATCCGTGCTGTCGACGAAGCAGCAGCCTCTGGTGATTTCCGAATCGAGATACGCATAGCTCAGCAGCAGCTGCAAACGATCCAGCGGCGACCAGGTTGTTTCTACTTCCACGCCTTGCACGCGGGCCTGCAGGTTGAGGAACCGACCCGCGGTGATGGTGCCGAGTGCAACCGTGAGCGGTGTCTGGAAACCATCGTAGTCGCTGTAGAACACCGCCGTGTTCACTTGCAGCCGCTGGCCGAACACGGTCTTGGCGCCGATCTCATACGAATCCACATACTCGGGATCGGCATAGGGATTCGCGGTCAAACCGTTCGATCCGAGCCAGCCGCCCGATTTGTAACCTCGGCTGTAACGTAAATAGAGATTGGTGTTGTTGTTCGGCTCCCATTGCAAGCCGGTCGTGCCCGTCACCGCGTTCCAATCACCCGAGAGATTGCGACGCAAGCCACCGCCGGGATTGGGGAGCAGATCCGACGCACAAGGCGCAGCACCGCAGACTTGCGATTGCGTGACATCCAGCGCGAGCGCCTGCGTCTGTGCGAGCACCGCGGCGGCGACCAACGGGCCGAGCGTCGGCACTTGAGTTTGGATATACGAGAGCGGCGTGCCCGCTGGAAACAAACCGATGATGGCGTTCTCCAACGTCGGCGCCGCATCTGCCGCACCGACGGCCGTTGCGGGAATGCGCGCCACGTAACGCGCCATGTCGATGCCCTTCTTTTTATCTTCGGTGTACCGCAGGCCGAGCGTGAACGTCCATTCGTCGGTGAACGACCAATCCATCTGGCCGAATCCCGCGTAGGAGTCCGTTTCCAAGTGACCGTCCACGGCGAGGAACGCAGCGCTGGGATTCGGCGCAGCGCCAATCGGTGCCAACAGCGCTGGATCGCCGACGGCGCGGATGCCTTGCGGTTGATCCCACTTCTGGCTGTATTGATACAAGCCGACGATCCACTGCAAGGCGCCGTCGCCATTCGAGGCCAGATTGATCTCGTTCGACTGCCATTGCTGATACTCGTGATAGTACGTGCGTGCGTCGGGTGTAATTCCCATTGCAGTAAACGCGGGCCGTGGAATGTTTTGACTCGGCAGCGGACCGCCCGGCCCATCGAGATCGACCGACAACGTACCGCCCGCGGGCACGGGAATATTGAACGGCTCGGTGCGCGGAGTGTTGTCGCTGTCCGATGAAGTGAAATACGCATACTGCTGATAGCCCGACAGCAACTTCAACGTCGCACCGTCGAAGTCGGCAGTGACATCCAGGTGCACCCGCTGATGATCTTTGAGCGTGCCGATGGCGGTGTAATTGGTATTGATGGTGTAGGGATCGTTCACGCCGGGATTGCTGCCGGCGTAGCCGAACACGGTGTTGTAATACAGCGCCGAAGTGCCGACGCCGGTCAAGGAAACATTGTTGAACGGCGACACATTGGTCTCCAATGTATTGCCGACGCCGTAGCTGTCCAGCCATTCGAACTTCGAGTAACGCAGCCGCGCGACGACGTTCTCGCCGAAGTCCGCCTCCAGCTGCGCTTCGACCATCCAGCGATCGCTGTTGGCTGTGTCATCCGCCGGCCCAACGTTGTGGATGAAACCTTCGTCACGCCGTTCTTTGTAGCCGCCAACCAGAAAGCGCAGCGAGTCCGTGATCGGCCCTCGCAACAGCATCTCCGACTCCCAGCTGTTGTAATTGCCGATGCGTCCGCGAATCTCACCCTGAAAATCCTTGCTCGGGCGCTTGGCGATGACATTGAGCGTGCCGCCGATGGAGTTGCGCCCATACAGCGTGCCTTGCGGACCGCGCAGGATTTCAGTGCGATCGATGAACAACGACGGCGTCGAGGTGTCGGCCATCGACGTGGAGAAGATGCCGTCGGAATACAGCGCGACCGATGGATCGGTGCCGATGTTGTTGGTGAGCCGGCCGAAGCCGCGAATGGAAAGACGATCGTTGTTCGTATAACTCAGGCTGGGCGTGATGCGTGCGACGTCTTCGATGGTGTTCACGCCGAGCACGTCACGACGCGCGCTGGTGTACGCCGAAACTGCCACTGGCACATCTTGTAACGATTGAGCGCGTTTCTCTGCGGTGACGACGATTTCCTCGAGAACGCTACCCCGGGTCTGTTGAGTGTCCTGCGCGTATGCAACTCCGCCAACGCACAGGAGACCGCCCATGACACCGGACAGCATCCCTTGCTGATACGTATTCATGAGTTCCCCCGAATCGAGCGGATCCCACCGCCCGATGCTTTGTTATAAATGGAATCTACAATCGCTCTGCGGTCATACCGAGAATAAAAATTTAGCGCAGGCGGCGCAATACGTAGCACCGATACTGCACGCCAGAATCCACGCGGATATACGTTATTTTGCCGCGTGGAATCGCGCTCAGCGGCTTGATGACCGAACCCTCGCAGGCCCCTGCCCGGCCATGCTGTATTCAGTACCGAATATTCGATAAAGCTGTACTCCAGGGCCCGGAACCCAGCTGACCTGCCATCCGTCATCCGCACAGTGGCACAATTCGCACCGGGTTCGAGTGCTGGGGTGAGTTTGTGAAGCGAGACTTTCTACAAAGGCTGAACGAGCAGACGGAGCAACTGCGCGCCGAAGGGCTGTTCAAGCCCGAGCGCGTGTTGAGTTCCCCGCAAAGTGCTTCGGTGCGCGTCGCGGGAGGCAGCGAAGTCCTCAATCTGTGCGCGAACAATTATCTGGGCCTGGCCAATCACCCTTCCGTGCGCGAGGCCGCGCGCCTGGCGCTGGATCGTTACGGTTATGGCATGGCGTCCGTGCGCTTCATCTGCGGCACGCACGAGATCCACAAGGATCTCGAACAGCGCCTGAGCCGCTTCCTGGGCACCGAAGATACGATCCTGTATTCCTCGTGCTTCGACGCCAACGGCGGCTTGTTCGAAACATTGCTCGATGAGCAGGACGCAGTGATCAGCGACGCGCTCAACCACGCCAGCATCATCGACGGCATCCGCCTGTGCAAAGCGCAGCGGTTCCGCTACGCGAACAACGATCTGGACGAGTTGGAGACGCGGCTCAAGGAAGCATCCAAGTGTCGCGTGCGCTTGATCGCGACCGACGGCGTGTTCTCCATGGACGGCGTGATCGCGCGACTCAAAGAGATCTGCGACCTCGCCGACAAATACGACGCGCTGGTGATGGTCGATGACTCGCACGCAGTCGGCTTCGTCGGCGATAAAGGCCGCGGCACGCACGAATTTCGTAACGTGATCGAGCGCGTCGACATCATCACCGGCACGCTCGGCAAGGCGCTGGGCGGCGCGGCGGGCGGCTACACGTCGGGCCGCAAGGAAATCATCGCCTGGCTGCGCCAGCGCTCGCGCCCTTACCTGTTCTCCAACAGCATTCCGCCGTTCATCGCGGCCGCGAGCCTGCGAGTGCTGGATCTGCTGGAAGCGGACGACAAACTGCGCTCGCGGTTGTGGGACAATGCCGCCCACTTCAGGAAACAAATGACCGCGGCGGGATTCAACCTGGTGCCGGGCGAACATCCGATCATTCCGGTGATGCTGGGCGATGCCAAGGTGGCCGCCGAGTTCGCACAGCGCCTGCTGAGTCACGACGTTTATGTCATCGGCTTCTCGTTCCCGGTGGTCCCGCACGGCAAGGCGCGCATTCGCACGCAGATGTCGGCGGCACACACTCGCGAACAGCTGGACCAGGCCGTCGATGCCTTCACCGTCGTGGGCAAAGAGCTCGGCGTCATCTGATCGTTAGTTTTCAACTTCAACGTATCTGCACACCATCATGCACGCATTAGTCAAAGCCCGTGCGGCCGTCGGCATCGATCTGCAAGAGATTCCGAAGCCGACGGTCGGCCCGAACGATGTGATGATCCGCGTCAAGCGGACCGCGATCTGCGGCACCGACATGCACATCTACAACTGGGACGCGTGGGCCCAGAAGACCATTCCGGTGCCGATGGCGGTGGGCCATGAATACTGCGGCGTGATCGTCGAAGTCGGCAGCGAAGTGCAGGGTTTTGCGCCGGGAGATCGCGTGTCCGGTGAAGGTCACATCACCTGCGGTTACTGCCGCAACTGCCGCGCTGGGCGCCGACATTTGTGTCGTAACACCGTTGGCGTCGGTGTGAACCGCCCCGGTTCGTTCGCTGAGTTCGTGGTGATTCCGGCGTTCAATGCGTTCAAGCTGCCGGCGGCCATCGACGATGAGATTGCGTCGATTCTCGATCCGCTCGGCAATGCCGTGCATACGGCGCTGGCGTTCGATGTGGTCGGCGAGGATGTGTTGATCACAGGCGCCGGCCCGATCGGCATCATGGCTGCGGCCATTGTGAGGTTCATCGGCGCGCGCAATGTCGTGATCACGGACGTGAATGACTATCGCCTGGAGCTCGCACGCAAGATGGGTGCGACGCTGGCGCTCAATGTGAAACGCGACTCGCTCGACGACGCGATGAAACAACTGGGCATGCAGGAAGGCTTCGACGTCGGCCTGGAAATGTCCGGCAACGCCGCTGCCATGCGAGACATGCTCCGCACCCTGCATCACGGCGGCAGCATGGCGATGCTCGGCATTCCCTCCACCGAAGTGTCGGTCGACTGGAACGACGTCGTGTTCAAAGGCCTCACGATCAAGGGCATCTACGGCCGGCAGATGTTCGAGACCTGGTACAAAATGGCAGCCCTGCTCCAGAGCGGCCTGAACATCCGCCCCATCATCACCCATCGCTTCCCGTACACGGAATATCAGAAAGCGTTCGAGATCATGGGCGCTGGGCAGTCGGGCAAGGTGGTGATGAATTGGGAGTCAGCGGCCAACTCGTAAGAGGCCGCAGTGCTTGGCGGCGGTGGGAATAACCCCACCCCGCCCTTGCAAAAACTTTCTCGGCCTTACGGCGCCGAACACGCGCAGTAGTAATACACCTGCTGCGGATCGTTGAAGCGCGAGAGCCTTGTCAGCTCCGCTTCGAAGGGCGCGAGGAAACGTTTGGCGTTAGCAAACAACTCGTGGTCGGGTACCAGCGCTTTGGTGATGCGCGCGGCGAGCGCTTGGGAGCGTACGGCGAGGGCCTGGCGCCAGCCGAGCGGCGGTTCGATGTAGCGGACTTTATAGTTCTTGCCTAACTTCGCGCGCGCAGCTGCCGAGTCCAGCGCGTCTTTGTAGGAGCCGAGCTTGTCGACCAAGCCGTGTTGAGCGGCGTCGACGCCGGCCCAGACGCGGCCTTGGGCGACGGCGTCGATGTCTTCGAATGTTTTCTCGCGAGCGGTGGCGACGTGGCCGACGAACACGCTGTAGGCGTGATCGATTGACGACTGCAGGATCTGTTTCGCACCGTCGTTCAACGTGCGATCCAGGCGCAGCGAGCCGGCGTACGGCGTGGTGCCGACACCGTCGATGGTCACGCCAAACTTTTCCAACGTCCGTTCGATCGTCGGGAACACCGCAAACACCCCGATGGATCCGGTGAGCGTCGCGGGGCTGGCCCAAATCTCATCGGCATCCATCGCGATGTAATAACCGCCGGACGCCGCGGTGCTGCTCATGGATGCGACGACCGGCTTGCCGGCTTTGCGTAATGCATCGATCTCGCGACGAATCACTTCAGAGGCCAGCATGCTGCCGCCAGGGCTGTCGATGCGCAGGACCACCGCTTTGACCTTGTCGTCGTGAAGCGCATCGCGCAGCAGGCGCGAAGTGGAATCCGAGCCAATCGTGCCGGGCGGTTGCGAGCCGTCGAGAATTTCGCCGGCGGCGACCACGACGCCGATGTGATCGCCTTCGATGGAAAGCTTCTCGGGCGGATGCACGGCGGCCATGTAATCCCAATGCGGCACGCCCTTGAACGTGTGCTCGTCTTCGTCCTCGCCGACCAGCGCCTTGATCTGATCTTCGAACTCGCGACGCGTCTTCAACTCGGTGACGAGATTCTTTTCCACCGCCGCGGCCGCGAGGTCGCCGCGATGTTCCTGTGCGATCTGCGCGAACTCATTCGAGTAAGCCGCAATCGCACCGGCATCGAGCCCGCGAGCCTTGACCACACCGGCCTGGTATTGCGCCCACAGCGCATTCAACCAAGCGAGGCTCTCCTGCTCTTCCTGCTCGGACATATCGCTGCGGCTGAACTGATCGGTGAACGACTTGAACTTGCCGGCCTTGAAGATGTTCACATCCACGGACAGCTTGTCGATCACGCCTTTCAGGAACGTGCGGTAGTAACCGAAGCCTTCGATCAGCACCAGGCCTTGCGGATCGAGATAAATCTCATCGGCATTGGCGGCAATGTAGTACTGCGCCTGATCGTAACTTTCGCCGAACGCATACACCTTCTTGCCGCTGGTGCGGAAGCGTTGAATCGCCGCTGCCAGCTCTTGCATTTTGGCGATGCCGCCGCCGCTGAGATTGCTCAGGTCCAGCACCATCAATTCGATGCGCTTGTCGTCGCGCGCGGCGTCGATGGAATCGACCAGGTCGCGCAGCAATGTTTCAGGACGGTTCTGGCCGGAGACCTCTGCCATGGCGCGGTCGAACGGATCGCCGGCGAGTTGCTCGACGATCGTGCCCTGCGGCGCGACCACCAGGGCCGCCTTGGAAGGAATGATCGGAATGTTCGGCGATAACGCGGCGCCGATCACCAGGAACAACGCCAGCAGCACGATGAGATGCAGCACCTTGCGCAGCCCGTCGAGGCCGCGCCAGATGAAGGTGAGAATTGAAGCGATCGCTTTCATGATGAGGATCAAGTGGTCCCGGAATAAGTGAGACGATAAATGGCGCCGGCCGTATCGTCCGAAATCAACATCGAGCCGTCGTCGAGCACAGCCAAGTCGACCGGGCGGCCGAAGACGTCGTTGCCGCGGTTGAAGCCGGTGATGAACGGCTCATAGCTCACCGCCTTCTGCCCGTCGAGCCGCACCAGCGTCACGCGATAACCGTTCTTCTGGCTGCGATTCCACGAGCCGTGCTCGGCGATCAGCACCTGGTTGCGATATTTCTCGGGGAACGCGCTGCCGGTGTAGAACTTCACCCCCAGCGGCGCCACGTGCGCTCCCAATGTTTGTACCGGCGGCGTGCTCTTGCTGCAATCACCTAGTTTGCCGAACTCCGGATCTTTGATGTCCTTGCCGTGGCAGTAGGGAAAACCAAAGTCCAGGCCGGCGCGCGGCGCCACATTCAACTCGCAGGGCGGCGCGTCGTCGCCGAGATAATCGCGGCCATTGTCGGTGAACCACAGCTCCTTGGTGGTCGGATGCCAGGTGAAGCCGACGGTGTTGCGAATGCCGCGAGCAAACACTTCCAGGCCCGAGCCGTCCGCGTTCATGCGCATGATGCTCGCGTACTTCGGCTCATTACAAACATTGCAGGGCGCGCCGATCGGCACGTACAGCTTGCCGTCGGGGCCGAACGCGATGTACTTCCAGCCGTGATGACGATCGCGGGGGAAGTCGTCGCGCACGACTTTCGGCGCGGGCACTTTATCCAGTGACGACTCGATCGCGTCGTACCGCAGGATGCGATTGACCTCGGCGACGTACAACGCGCCGTCGCGGAATGCGACGCCGTTGGGCATGTTCAGCTTCTCGCCGACGACGCGCACGACGGGCTTCAGGCCGGTGTCGGGACTGCCGCTGACGGAATAAACGGTGGTGGCGCGAGTGCCGACGAATAAAGTGCCCTGGGCACCGAGAGCCAGCGAACGCGCGGCAGGAACGTTGTCCGCAAACACCTGCAGCTGGAAGCCCGGCGGCAGATGGACGTTTTCCAGGACTTTATCGGTGGCAGGACTGGCGAACGCGTGCGTGGCCAGAAGACCGAGCAGCAGCCAGCAAGCTGAACGGATGGGCATGAAGTCTCCTCGAACGAAGACGCAGTGTACCCATCGGACGGGAGGAGCGGAAACGGCGGCCGGCGTGAAGCTCTACACGCCAGCCGCGGTCTGAAAGGTTGTTAGACCTTTTCTTCGATGCGCGCGGCCTTGCCGGTCAGATCGCGCAGGTAGTACAGCTTGGCGCGACGGACGTTGCCGCGACGCTTCACTGTGATGCTGCCGATCGACGGGCTGTAGGTCTGGAACACGCGCTCCACACCTTCGCCGTGAGAAATCTTGCGCACCGTGAACGACGAGTTGAAGCCGCGATTGCGACGCGCGATCACGACGCCTTCATAGGCCTGCGCGCGCTCGCGATCGCCTTCCTTCACCTTCACTTCCACGACGACGGTGTCGCCGGGCTGGAAGTCCGGAATCTGCTTGTCGGTCGCTTCGCTCTCGAGCTTTTCGATGATGTTCATGGTACCCATCCTTTCAAACCGGCGGCGAAGACGCGGCGCGCTCCGCCAAAAATTCTTGCAACAACTGCTGCTGCTCAGCGTTGAGCTGCAGCTTCTGAATCAAATCGGGCCGCCGCAGCCAGGTACGGCCCAACGCCTGCTGCTCGCGCCAGCGGCGAATTGCCGCGTGATTACCGCCGACCAGCACCGCGGGCACCGACTTGCCCTCGAAGACTTCCGGCCGCGTGTAATGCGGCCAGTCGAGCAAGCCCGCCACGAACGAATCCTGTTGAGCGGACTCGTCGTCGCCGAGCACTCCCGGCAGCAATCTCACCACCGCATCGATCAGCACCAGCGCGGGCAGCTCACCGCCCGACAGCACGTAATCGCCGATCGAGATGCACTCGTCGATCTCCGACTCGATCAGCCGCTCATCGACGCCTTCGTAGCGCCCGGCGAGCAACATCAAGCCCGGCAACTGCGACAGCTCTCGCGCTTTCGCCTGCGTCAGCGGCGCGCCATCGGCGGCCAGGTAGACGCTGCGACTGCCTTCGGGCAACCGCGCCTTCGCCGCACGAATCGAGGTGCGCGTCGGCTCGATCTTCAACACCATTCCCGGCCCGCCGCCGTACGGGCGGTCATCGACCGTCTTGTGCACGTCCGTCGCGAATTCGCGCGGCGTGCTCGCATTCACTGTCACGGCGCCGCGCTCGATTGCGCGACCCAGGACACCGACTCGGACCGCTTCGGCGACGAACTCCGGAAACAGCGTCACCACTTCGATGCGCATCGAGTGCCTATCAATCCAGCCAGTCCACGCCCCAGTCGAACACGATGCGCTTCGCATCCATATCGACCTTGACGATTCGGTCCTTCACGAACGGGATCCAGTGCTCCCGATCGCCTCGGATCACCACCACATCGCCGCCCGGCGTGGTGCGGAAGTGATCCACTTTGCCGAGCGACTCGCCCGCAGGCGTGACGGCGTCCAGGCCTTCCAGATCGCTCCAGTAGAACTCGCCCGGCGCGGTCGGCGGCAGCTCGCTTCGCGGCACACCGATTTCAATGCCGACCTGTAAACGCGCCTCTTCCGGAGTGTCGATGCCGGCCAGCTTGACCTGCACACCCTTGGCGGTCATCCGCCCGTCTTCGATCTCGGCGACCTGCCATTGCCCGGCCCGGCGCAGGTACCAGGTTTCGTAGTCGAGAATGTTATCGGGCGGATCGGTGTACGAGGTGATGCGAACCCACCCCTGCACGCCGAACGCCGCACCGATCTTCCCCAGCACCACCCAGCGGTCGGGGGTGCCAGGTTCCGAACTCAAGCCGCGGCAGCCTGCTGCTTGCGGTGAGTCTTGGTCAGCTCGGCGACGCGCTCGGAGAGCTTGGCGCCCTTGCCCACCCAGTAATCCACGCGATCCAGCTTCAGCTCCAGGCGGCGCTGCTTGCCGGTCGGGATCGGGTTGAAGAAGCCGACCTGTTCCAGGGTCGTGCCGCCCTGACGCATCCGGCTGTCCGTGACGACGATGTGATAGAAGGGCGTTTTCTTCGCCCCGCGACGGGTGAGCCGGATCGTGACCATGCTTGCTTGAGCCTCAAAATCTTTACAAAAGCCGGGCGGCCGGGAGCGTCCCTCCCGGAAAAGGGCGCGAACTATACTCAAAAAGCTGCGGCTTTTCAAAGAGCCGCGCACGACCTCACTGAGGTCGGGGGAATCCCCCGCCGCCGAAGGCGCTCATCAGCCGCCGCAGGCCGCCGCCCTTGGTGAACGACTTCATCATCTTCTGCATTTGCATGTGGTTTTTCAGCAGCTTATTGATCTCTGACACATGCACGCCCGAGCCCGCGGCAATCCTGCGCTTGCGGGAAGCATCGATGGTCTTGGGATAGCGCCGCTCGCCCGGGGTCATGGAGCGGATCATTGCCAGCTGGCGCTTGATCTCCTTTTCCTGCCCCTGGGGCATGGCCGCCGCCTTGCCCGCGAGCTGCGCCGGCAGCTTGTCCATGAGCGCGCTCAAGCCGCCCATCTTCTCGACCTGCTGCAACTGGTCGTGCAGGTCTTCGAGGTCGAATTCCTTACCCTTCTTGAGCTTGCGGGCCAGCTTCTCGGCCTGCTCGCGATCGACGTTCTTGGTGACGTTTTCGACCAGCGACAGCACGTCGCCCATGCCGAGAATGCGCGAGGCCACGCGCTCGGCATGAAACGATTCGAGCGCCTCGGTCTTCTCGCCCGTGCCCATGAACAGGATCGGCGCGCCGGTGATCTGTCGCACCGACAACGCGGCGCCGCCGCGCGCGTCACCGTCCGTCTTGGTGAGCACGACGCCAGTTAATGTGAGCGCCGCGCCGAAAGCGCGAGCGGCGTTGACCGCGTCCTGACCCGCCATGCTGTCGACGACGAACAAAGTTTCGGTCGGCGACACCGCGGCACTGATCTCGCGGATCTCGACCATCATTTCTTCATCGACGTGCAAGCGGCCGGCGGTGTCGACGATCAGCACGTCGTACAACGAGCGCTTCGCCTCCTCCAGCGCTTCCCGCGCCAATGTCACTGGCGACTTCTTGGGATCCGAAGGAAAGAAGCCGATGTCGAGCTGGCCGGCCAGCCGCTCCAGCTGCAGGATGGCCGCGGGACGATAAACGTCGGTACTCGCGAGCAGCACTTTCTTGCGCTCGTTCTCTTTCAGCCACTTGGCGAGCTTGCCCGCGGAAGTGGTCTTGCCCGCGCCCTGCAAGCCGGCGAGCAGCACGACGACGGGCGGCTGCGCGCGCAAATTCAGCGGACGCACGCCCGCGCCCATCAAAGCGATCAGCTCATCGTGGATGAGCTTCACCAGCATCTGGCCCGGCGTGAGGCTCTTGTCGAATTCCTGGCCGACGACCTTGGCGCGGATGGCGTCGATGAATTGCTTCACCACCGGCAGCGCCACGTCCGCCTCCAGCAGCGCCATGCGCACCTGGCGCAACGTGTCGGCGATGTTCTCGTCGGTGAGGCGCCCGCGACCGCGCAGGCTTTCCATGACGCCTTGCAGGCGTTCAGTCAGTTTGTCGAACATGCGGTGAGCTCGGTCAAATGAGAGCGGTTAACGCCTAGTTTAGGCGATCCGCTATCCTAGGGGCGTCATCCTTATCTGAGTCCCATCGCCTCAGTGTTGTCCATCGTCGTTCTCGCCTGTTACCTGGCCTGCGCCGCCTGGCTCGGCTCCAGCGTGTATCGTGCCGACGAAAACGCCGCGCGCGGCCGGCGCATTGCCGGGCAAGGCCTGGGGGCCGTCGCCATCGTGTTGCACGCGGTACTGCTGTGGCAGAGCGTTTTCAGCAAACCCACGCTGGCGTTCACTGCCGCAGAGACAGCATCGCTGATCGGCTGGCCGACGGGCTGCATCGCGCTGGTGCTCACCTGGCTGCGGCCGCGCTTCGCCGGCATCAGCTCCATTCTCATGGCGATCGCCGGCGTGGTCGGGGCCATGACGGTCGAGGAAAAAACCGGCTACGCGCTCGAACAGCAAAACTGGGAAATTGCCGCGCACATCGTGCTGTCGACCCTCGCCTATGCGCTGCTGACAATTGCAGTCGCGCTCGCGGTCGCACTGGCATTGCTCGACCGGCGCCTGCGCAGCCGTCGTCCGTTGGGAATGTTGACCATCCTGCCGTCGATGGAAGCGCTCGAAGCGGGAACGTTTCAAGCGCTCGGCGCCGGCTTCGCGGTGCTCACACTCGCGCTCTTCAGCGGTTTCATTTTCGTGCGAGACATCTTCGCGCAGCACCTGATTCACAAGACGGTGCTGTCGTGTCTCGCGTGGGTGGTGTTCGGCATCCTGCTGTTCGGGCGCTGGCGGTTCGGCTGGCGCGGGCGCGTCGCGAGGAACTGGACGTTGAGCGGCTTCGCGCTGCTGGGGCTCGCCTACTTCGGCTCCAAGATCGTGCTCGAATCCATCCTGGGCCGCCACTGGGGCTAGGGCCTTGGAGCCGGAATTACAAACCTGGAATGTGGTCGGTGGCTGGGTGGTGTTGCTGGTGATGCTCACCGCCGTCGGCGCGGCGCTGCTTGGCTTCTGGTTCGGCAAGAAATCGGCGCGGCCCGCTGCTCGCTCGCGACGTGACGAACAATCGCAATGGGCGCCGGACAACCCGCGCCGCCGCCTCACCGACAAGCTGCTCGACCTGGACACGATCAAGGTCGACGACATCATGATCCCTCGCAGCGAAATCGCGAGCATCGACATCAGCGACGATTGGGACACGATTCTCGACACGCTGCGCTCGACGCCGCATACGCGCCTGCCGGTGTGCGAGAACAATCTCGACAACATCGTCGGCATCCTGCACATGAAGAAGGTCGCGCACGCACTGGCGCGCAGCGATCTGTCGCGTGAACGGTTGTTACAACTGGCCCGCGAGCGTGAAGGTTATTTCGTTCCGGAAGGCACGACGCTGAGCTCGCAACTGCTGAACTTCCAGCGCGACCGCCGGCGCATCGCGCTGGTCGTCGATGAATACGGCGACATTCGCGGCCTGGTGACGCTCGAAGACATCCTCGAAGAAATCGTCGGCGACTTCACCAGCGCGCCAGGCGCTCTGCACCAGGACATTCATCGCGAAGCGGACGGCAGCTTCGTCATCAACGGCGCAATCAGCATTCGAGTGTTGAATCGCACGCTGGGCTGGGATCTGCCCACCGACGGGCCGCGCACCCTGAACGGCCTGATCCTCGAATATCTAGAAACGATTCCCCAGCCCGGCACCGGCTTGAAACTCGGCAACCTGTCGGTCGAGATTCTGCAAACCGCCGACAACACGGTCAAAACCGCGCGCGTGCGGCCGATCGGTTTGCGCGTCGAGGAAATGGCGTCAAAAGGCGCTGCGTAGCGCCTGGTCCAGGCGCTCGACGCCGATCACTTCCAGGCCTTCGATCTCGCGCCGAGGTTTGTTTGCTTCGGGAACGATCGCGCGTTGGAAGCCGTGTTTCGCGGCCTCACGCAATCTTTCTTCTCCGTACGGCACCGGACGCACCTCGCCGGCGAGGCCCAGCTCACCGAAACAAACCATGCGCTGCGCGAGCGGCTGGTCGCGAACGCTCGACACCGATGCGAGCACAGCCGGCAAATCGGCTGCGGTCTCGGAGATGCGCACGCCGCCGACGACGTTTAGAAACACGTCGCGCCCCGAGGTTGAAACGCCGCCATGTCGATGTAACACCGCTAGCAGCAGCGCGAGGCGGTTCGCTTCCAGACCGACGGCGACACGCCGGGGATTCATGCCTTGCGCTTCGTCGGTGAGCGACTGCACTTCGACCAGCATCGGCCGGCTGCCCTCGCGCACGACCATCACTGCACTGCCCGGCACCGGCTGCGGATGTTGTGACAAAAAGATCGCGGACGGATTTTTGACTTCGCGCAGCCCCTGCTCGGTCATGGCGAACACGCCGACTTCATTGGCCGCGCCAAAGCGATTCTTTACAGCGCGTACGAGGCGGAAGCGGCTACCTGCATCGCTTTCAAAATAGAGGACTGTGTCGACCATATGTTCGAGGATGCGCGGCCCGGCGATCACGCCTTCCTTGGTGACGTGACCGATGATGAGCACCGACACGCCCGATGCTTTCGCGAATCGCACCAGTGCCGCAGCCGACTCGCGCACTTGAGTCGCCGAGCCTGGCGATGAGTCGATATCGTTCGCGAACATGGTTTGAATAGAGTCGATCACGAGCACGCGCGCGCCCGACTGCTGCGCATGTTCGAGGATGGTCTCGACCGATGTTTCGGCGAGCAGCTGCAAGCTGTCGCTCACGACGCCGAGCCGGCGAGCACGCAAGCTCACCTGCTGCAACGATTCTTCGCCCGTGACATACAGCGTCGACGTCGCGCGGCTCAGCGCATCGCCCGCCTGCAGCAGCATGGTCGACTTGCCGATGCCCGGATCGCCGCCGAGCAATGTGACCGAGCCCAACACCAGACCGCCGCCCAGCACGCGATCGAACTCCTGCAGGCCAGTCTCGATGCGCGGCTCGCTCGCCTCGCTGACTTCGGAAAGCCGCCGCGGCTTCTCGGTGCCGGCCGCCAGCGGCCGGCGTTCAGGCATTCCCCGAAGCGGTTTACGGCTAACACTCATCCGTTTGAGCGTGTCCGCGGCGCCACAAGAGGGACACAGGCCCTGCCATTGCAGACTCTCGTTGCCGCATTGCTCGCAAACGAAGATTTCCTTCGGTTTAGCCATAATGTCGCTGTGTAGGGGTGTGACGCCGCCGGCAATTTAACCTATCGTCCTTCGCTATACTCGCGCCGCTCTTTAATGGCGGTAACTACATCCGTGGCGGCAAAACTGGCGCGATTCTCTTGGCTTCCCGGTGGGCTGGCAGCAGCCCTCGTGATTGCCGTCGGTCAGTGGATGTATTCCAGCCACGCCTTGCCGCTGGAGCGAGGCCTGTACGACCGGATGATGCAATCGGTCGACCCGCGCCCATCGCGCGAAGTCGCGATCGTCGCCATCGACGATGCCAGTCTCGCACAGTTGGGCGAGTGGCCCTGGCCTCGCGATGTGCACGCGGGCCTCATCGATAAGCTCAAAGATCAAGGCGCGCGCGTCGTCGCCTTCACGGTGCCTTTCGATACCGCGCGTCGTACCAGCGAGCGCGAGAAGGTGCGCGCGGCACTCGCGCTGCTCGAGTCCAGCAACCTCGGTAATTCTGAACAGGCGCGTCAGCTGCGAAAGCTGCTCGGTGAATCGGCGACCGGCCGCGATCCTGACACGCATCTCGCACGCGCCATGGCCGCGCACGGCAACGTTGTGCTGCCCGTCCACATTCGACTGTCGGACTCGTCCAACGTTGGTGGTGAAATTCCCGCGCGCTTCTCACCTAGCGCGGATGCCTCGATGCTCCGTCGCGCCAAGGGCGCGGAGATCCTGGTGCAACCTGCGCCCGTGTTTCTCGCCGAAGCCGCGGGCATTGGCCATACCTACATTCAAGCCGACAGCGATGGCGTCGTTCGCACCGATCTCACCGCCACCCGAGTCGGCGCTGGACTCGTGCCTTCACTCGCGGCAGTGATCGCAGGCCGCGCGCTGGATGCTTCTCCGAACGACATGGCCTTCCTGTCGGGCGATATGTTGACGTTGGGCACGCGGCGCATGCCATTGGATTCCGATCTGCGCAGCTACCCGCGCTATTTGCCGACGAGCGGCGAGCACGCGATTCAGCAATATCCCTACTGGCAGGTGTTGTCTGGCGGTCTGCCGAAGGGCGAACTGCGCGACAAGGTGGTGCTGGTCGGCATGATCAACAGCAGCACTGCCGACGATTCGATGACCACGCCGGTCAGCAAAGGCACGGCGCCGGTCGTGAGCATTGCCAGCGCAGTGTCGAGCACCTTGAGCAGCCAGATGTATTCGCGACCGTCGTATGGAACGATCGTCGAGTGGACGGTTGCCGTGCTGGTGTTGATCTATGCCGCATTCGTGTTGCCCGCGGCGGGCGTCGCGATCGGTGCGATGACAACAGCGTTGTTTGCGCTGGTGCTGGCTGGCACCGAAATCATGTTGCTGCGATCATCGCAGGTGTGGCTGCCGCTGACGTTGCCGTGCCTGGCGCTCATCGCCGCATACGGCCTGTACTTCGTCGGCGAGCTGATCCGGCGCGCCAATGTTCGCGCCGACAACACACGCGAGCCCAGCACGAACTTGCGGGCGCTCGGTCAGACGTTTCATCGCCAGGGACAGCTGGATCTCGCGTTCGAAACGTATCAGCGCTGCCCGCTGGATGCCGTCACGATGGAATTGCTATACAACCTCGGCATGGATTTCGAGCGTCGCGCGCAACTGGCCAAGGCGTCGGCCGTGTATGCCTATATCGCGACTCGCGATCCCAACTACCGCGAATTGAAAGCGCGTCGTGCGCGCGTGCGTGAAGAGCCACTCACGCGCGAGCCCGTGCGCGAAACACCTCCGCCTCCGGAAGCACCGCCGGTGAAGCGCGAGCCGCCTCGGCCCGCGACGCGTCGGCCGGCGCTCGAAATCAAAGACCACGAAGAAACCGTGCCTGACCTTCCTGTTCCGAGCAGCGGCCCTGTTCTGAACATCAGCAGGGCCAAGCGCACGCTCGGCCGGTATGAAATCGAGCGCGAGCTCGGCAAGGGCGCCATGGGCGTCGTGTACCTGGGCCGCGATCCAAAGATCAATCGCGTGGTGGCCATCAAGGCCATTCCGCTGGCTGAGGAATTCGAAGAGGAAGATCTCGCCGAAGCGCGCGCGCGTTTCTTCCGCGAAGCGGAGATGGCAGGCCGCTTGAATCATCCAGGCATCGTAACGGTATACGATGCCGGCGAAGACAATGGTCTGGCCTATATCGCGATGGAATATTTACGCGGCCATCACTTGAGTCATAACACCGACTCGCAGCAGCTGCTGCCGCCGAAAACCGTGATGCTGCTCGTCGCCCGCGTCGCCGACGCTCTGCACTATGCGCACCGGCAAAACGTGGTTCACCGGGATATCAAACCCGCTAATATAATGTTCAATCCCGAGACGGACGAACTCAAGATCACCGACTTCGGGATTGCGCGCCTGACCGATACAAGCCGAACCAAAACCGGAATCGTCCTGGGCACACCGTCATTCATGTCTCCCGAACAGCTGGAAGGGCGCACGCTCGACGGCCGCTCCGACCAGTTCGCGCTCGGTGTCAGCCTGTATCAGCTGCTGTGCGGTCAGTTGCCGTTCCGCGCCGATTCGATGCCGCGCCTGATGCAGAAGATCGCGACCGAGCCGCACTCGCCGATCCGCACCATCCGTCCGGACCTGCCGCCGGAGATCGAACGCATCATCGATCGCGCGCTGTCCAAATCCGCCGACGATCGTTACGTCACCTGCGCCGAGCTCGCGATGGCATTGCGCGCCGTCGCCGGTCCGCCGGAAGAAAAGCCGGCCGAGCGCGAACACGAGTGGCTGCTTCCTTGAGCCACCGCGCGCACAAGTCAGGGAGGGCGATCTAAGTGCGAGGCAAGATCCGCTCCGTGGGCCTGAGCGATGTCGGCCGCGTTCGTGAGCACAACGAGGACACCATCGGCGTCGATGCGGACATCGGCTTGTTCGTGCTGGCCGACGGCATGGGCGGCTACAACGCTGGCGAAGTCGCGAGCGGCATCGCCGTGAAGACGGTGATGGGCCTGGTCAAAGAGGCGGTCGAGAACCAGGACATGAGCGCGTCCGATCCGGAAACCGGCATGGCGCGGCCGAGCATCGTACTGCGCGACGCAATCGCCCGCGCCAACAAGATCATCTACCAGACCGCGAAGACCCAGCCGCAGTGCGAAGGCATGGGCACGACCATCGTCGCCTGCCTGTTCTTCGACAACCGGGTCGCGATCGCCCACGTCGGCGACTCGCGCCTGTATCGCCTGCGGGCCAACCGGCTCGAACAGATGACCATGGACCACTCGCTGCTGCAGGAGCTGGTCGATCGCGGCTTTTATTCGCAGGCCGAGGCGCAGCGGGCCACCAATAAAAACTACGTCACCCGGGCGCTGGGCGTGGAGCCGACCGTCGAGGTCGAGGTCCATGAACAACCTGTGGATAAAGGCGACTTCTTCTGCCTGTGCTCGGACGGCCTGTCCGACATGGTCGAAGACGACGACATTCACTTAACTATGAGCACCTTTAGTGCTAGCCTTGAAACGGTCGCTAAGCAATTGATTCAATTATCGAACGACAACGGCGGTCGCGATAATGTCTCAATTATCCTTGCGCAAGTTGTCGACTCGTTCGCAGCGCGCACCGGTGTAGTTGACAGAATCTTGCGCTGGTTTGGGTAATTATTTTGACTCGCGATCGGGCATCCTGCCGCGACGCTCGTGCGAGCGGGCAAAAAGGCGCGACTTTTTGCAGCTCGCTCGCCGCCTGCGGCGGCGGGGTACATCCATGTACCCATGGCGGCACTCGATAACTGATCGCTTAACTGGCTTCTCGGGGACGAGCAAATGGCACGGTTGATCCTAAGCCTGGACGGTCAGGTGCTGGCCGAATACAACATGAACAAGGAGCGGTACACCGTGGGCCGGCTCCCTGACAACGACATCCGCATCGACAATCCGGCGGTGAGCGGCCATCACTCGCTGGTGATCAACATCCTCAACGATTCGTTCCTGGAAGATCTGAACAGCACCAACGGCACGTACGTCAACGGCAAGCTGATCAAGAAACATGCGTTACAGCACGGCGATGTGGTGACCGTCGGCCATCATCAACTGCGCTTCGTCGATACGCAGAGCTCGGACACCGAGCCGGATGAATTCGAGAAGACGATGGTGATCACGCCGGGCTCCGCCGTCGCCGCGATGGCCGCGAAAAAAGCGTCGGCGACGACGCCGCCTCCGGCCCCGCCCGCTCCTGCTGCGGTCAAGCCTGCGGCACCGACGCCTGTTTCAACTTCGGCGCCGCCGCTCACTCGTCCCGTGCCTCCGGGCACCACGAGTTCGACCGGCGAAAACGCGGCAGTGGCGCTGCCGAAAGCGAAGTTACAAGTATTGAGCGGCGCGTTCGCGGGCCGCGAGCTGGAATTGAACAAAGCGCTGACGACGCTCGGCCGTCCTGGCGTGCAAGTCGCGGCCATCACGCGACGCGCCGATGGTTTCTTCATCGTGCACGTGGATAGCGGCAAGCCCGGCGATTATCCGTCGGTGAACGGTACGCCGATCGGCGAGCAGGCTCGCAAGCTGGCCGACAACGACGTGATTCTGCTCGCCGGCGTGAAGATGGGATTCTTCGAAGGCTGACGCCTTCGCAAAACTATTCTTTCCAGAGCAGCGGCACGCGAGATGTGACGCGACACACGAGCTCATACGCCGTCGTATCCGCGTACGGCGCGAGCTTCTCGGCCGGCAGCCCTTCTCCCCACACAACCACTTCGTCGCCTGGCTTCGCCTCGGGCAGGTCAGTGACGTCGACGGAAATCATATCCATCGACACTCGGCCCGCGATCGGCGCTTCTCTGCCGCCCACCAACACGGGCGCGCCGTTGCGAGTCGCGCGCGGGAAACCGTCGCCGTAACCGATGGCAGCGATGCCGATGCGCGACGGGCGTTTCGCACGCCAGATGCCGTTGTAACCCACGGCCTCGCCGACGCCGATGTTTTGAACCGCGATCAAGTGCGTCGACAACGTCATCGCGGGCCGCAAGCCGAAATCCGCAGCGCTGGTCTTCGGCATGGGCGACATGCCATACAACATCAATCCCGGCCGCACCCAATCCTGATGCGACTCCGGCCACGCGATCACGGCAGCGGAGTTCGAAACACTGCGCTCCAGATTCAGCGGCGCGACCAGGTCATCGAACAGTTTGAGCTGTTTCGCCGTGACCTCGCCCCGCTCTTCTGAATCGGACAAGTGCGTCATCACGCGCACCAGACTCACCGAGGAGCAGCGATGCAAACGTTCGAACGCGGCGGCGAAATCTTCCGTGCGGAAGCCCAAACGATTCATGCCGGTGTTGAGCTTCAACCAGACGACGAAGCGATGTGAGCCTGCGAACTGTTCGAGTGTTGCGAGCTGCTCGAAGGAATGCACGACGATCTCGCAATGTTTGTTCGCGGCGAGCGCGAACTGCTCGGGGCCGAACACGCCTTCGAGCAACAGGATGCGCTGAGTCACACCGGCTTCGCGCAGCGCCACTGCGTCCGCCAGACGCGCGACGCCCAAGCCGTCCGCATCCGCGAGCGCACGAGCGACACGGATCATGCCGTGGCCGTAACCATTCGCCTTGACGACCGCGATGACGCGGGAACGAGGAGCCATCCGCCGCACCACTGCAAGATTGCTCCGCAGCGCTGCCGCGTCGATGGTCGCAACCGGAAAACTCACTGGAACGGACCGTCCATATACGCAGCTTCCGGCGCGTAGTTTTCAAACTTGGTGTACTTGCCGAGGAACGTGAGCTCGACGTCGCCGATCGGGCCGTTACGTTGCTTGGTGATGATGATGTCGGCGATGCCTTTGCGCGGGGTCTCTTTGTTATAGACCTCCTCGCGATAGATCATCATGATCACGTCGGCGTCCTGCTCGATGGCGCCCGACTCACGCAAGTCGGACATCACCGGCTTTTTATCGGTGCGCTGCTCGACGCTGCGGTTGAGCTGCGACAGCGCAATCACCGGCACCGACAGCTCCTTTGCCAGCGCCTTCAGCGAACGTGAGATCTCCGAGATCTCGGCGGTGCGGTTTTCTTTGTTGCCGGGCACCTGCATCAGCTGCAGGTAGTCGACCACGATCAAGTCGAGCCCGTGCTCGCGCTTCAAGCGACGCGAGCGAGCGCGCACTTCGGTTGGAGACAGCTCCGGCGTGTCGTCGATGTAAATGTTCGATGTTTTCATCATCGAAATCGCCATCTGCACGCGCGACCAGTCGTCGTCGTCCAGCTGGCCGGTGCGCAGCTTGGTTTGATCGACGCGGCCGAGCGAAGACACCATACGGAAGGCCAGCTGCTCGCGGCCCATTTCCATACTGAACACACCGACCTTGGCCTGCTTGGGACCGAAGGCGGCGTTCTCCGCCATGTTCAGGCTGAAGGTGGTCTTACCCATCGAAGGACGGGCGGCGACGATGATGAGATCGCCCTTCTGCAAACCGGCGGTCATTTCATCGAGCTTCTTGAAGCCGGTGGACAGGCCGGTGATGGCGCCGGGGTTTTGCGCCAGCGTGTCGATCAGGTCGATGACCTTGCCGACTTCGTTTCGCAGCGGCACGAAGCCCGAGCCGGTTTTATTGCGGCTCTCGGCGATTTCGAACACGCGCCGTTCGGCTTCATCGAGAATTTCGGCGGCGTCGCGGCCTTCGGGGTCGTAGGCGCTGTTGGCGATTTCACCGCCGACGCTGATCAGCTGACGCAGCGTGGAGCGCTCACGCACGGCGTCGGCGTAAGCGCGCACGTTATCGGCGCTGGGCGTGTCACGAACGAGCTGCGCGAGATACACCAGGCCGCCGGTTTCGCCGGTGAGGCCTTTGCGCTCCAGCCATTCGGCGAGCGTGACCGCGTCGGAGGGCTCGCCGTTCGCGGAACGCTCGGCGATGGCCGAGAAGATGACCTGGTGGTCGCGCCGATAGAAATCTTCGGCGGAGATGCGGTCCGCGATCTGGTCCCAGGCGCGGTTGTCCAGCATCAGGCCGCCGAGCACGGCCTGCTCCGCCTCGATGTGATGAGGCGGAACGCGGATGTCGTCGATCGCTTTGTCGCGATCGCGCACGCGCCGCGCGCTCGCCAGCGAAACCTTGGATTCGGTTTCAGCCATCAGCGCGCGCCGGTAAGATTACTCTTCGCCGACGATGACGACCGGCAGATCGACGTTGACGTCGGTATGCAGATGCAGCTGCACCGTGTGCTCGCCAGCCTGGCGGATCGGGCCGTGCGGCAGATCGCAGCACTCGCTGGCGGCGCCGCGCAATTT
>CAMLEO010000069.1 GCA_946478975.1 uncultured Steroidobacter sp. | reverse complement strand
CTTCCTCACCGGTCGGTTCGTCACTGTTGTTTTGTTGACGAAGTGTTGCGGCGCGCCTGTGCCTGAGTCAACAGCGAAGCGACAAAATCAGGGATTCACCGAGCACGGCGCCAGACCGTTGACAGCGTGTGCGCGAGACGAATTGACCATGCGCGGTCAAAGCAGCCGATACCGGCACTCACATTGACACAACCGTAATCTGGCAATAGCCATCGACCTTCGGCATGCCATCATCAACGTAGACTTTAATCGTGGAACCCGTGGTTCGCGCCGTGAGCGCAGCGGCCAGCAGTTGCGGGCTGGTCTTCGAATTGAACCAACCCCAGTCGCTCAGGCAGTTCACTGCGCCCCAGCTACCGTTGAGCCGCAGCCACACCACATCTTCACGACCCACCCGCTCATGGCTCTCGATCTGGAGTTCATCGATCACGCCCGATTTGTATATTAGTGTTGCCTGCGAGGCTGGTGGATTGAGTGCCGCGAGTGTGCTGAGCACCGCAGACGTGAACGGCGCCATCAACGCACGTGCACGGGAGCGAGGCTGATCGATTTTCGCATCCATGACTGATCTTTATCTCGATTGCTGAAGCAAGCGTCGGGCAATTGACGGATGACTCGTTGTTTGTTCGCGCTTGGAGGAAACCCGTCTTGCAACAGGTTGCTGTTTCTAACAATTTCTGTCAACCCACAGCGGATACATCGGTAGATATTTCGATGGCGCGCGAGACACAGTTGGCGAGCCCCTCTTCAGGGATTCAGCCAACGGCGTTGGGTTGCGAGAATCCCTGATTCCGAAACCGCACCGTTGACAATCTCTTCCCTGAAACTGCACGTTACTCACGCAAGAGGGGGACGCTGCGCTAACAATTTGACTTTCAGCAAGACCGGCAACAACCTCTCGCGCCCGACGGAACACAGAAAACAAGGGATGGAATCCGCATGAAGCTTCTCGATCTGCGTGCACTGACTGCGTTCGTATGCTTGGGAACTGCATCGCTGGCATCGGCGCAGCCGGGTGAAGCGGTGAATGTCACTATCGAACGCATGCAGCTCAGCAAGAGCTATGGAAACGGGACGCTGCTGTTCATTCGGCTCACCACGCCGCCGACCGTTCGCAGCGGCTGCGCTCAAAACGCATACTGGCACTTCACCTTGGATATCAGCGACGCCGGTGGCAAGAATATGTACGCCCAGTTGCTGGTCGCATACGCGGCAGGACGAGCCCTAGACTTGGGAGGGGCCGATGCTTGCGCCTGGGGAGATGTCGAGTCGCTTCAAGGCATCGCGCTTCGCCCTTGATGCGCGAGTAGCGATCCGCTGGACGATTTGCTCATCGCCAGCGATCGAGAGACCGACGTACGTCTCCGACTCAACCTCGATGCTTGCCCCATCGATCTCTACGGTGAGCCGCTCGATTTCCTGCGAACCGGCAACCCCATGCCAGTGATCGACAGCCTGCGCAGTGAACTCCCGCAACGTCTCTGACAGCGCCTCGCGAAGAGCCTCGTCGTACTCGTCTCCGAGCACGACTCTTACCTTGCCAGCTGAGGACGTCACATCAGAACCCCAGATGTCCTGTTCGCATTTCGCCTCGCGATGTTTAGAAGGACGCTCCAAAGCGCAAAGTATGAAGTACCAGGTTCCACCGCAATTCGGAGCGACCTTCCTGATGAGAACGCGATGTCCAGCTCATTGAGCTGAGCTTTTCTCTTGTGAGTGAATTCCACGGGCTTGATGCTGACTATTTCTTGCAACAGTGCCGCGTCCGAGTCACACACCAGTCGCCGCGTTGTGAGAAGGATCCGGCCACCGGCATGCGATCGCGCCATGACGACGGGCAACTCCTCACCGTCGAGGATCGCACTGCCGAGGGCAGCGGCACGCGTGTCATCGTCCCAGTGGTCCCACAGCCGAGTTGTCTCGCCTGATCCACCCCTTCGGGAGAAGAGTGCAGACCAGATAGATTTGAGACTCTCATCAGAAGTCATGCTAGAGACCGTCAGCCGAGCGCGCGAGCCGCGGCCGCAAAGGTTTCATTTGGACACAGGCAGCGTCTTCGAACGGCGCTCACTCAAGTTCAATAGTAGTTCCACCAGCTGCGGATTCTGATCGACAATTTGCGCGTACTCGTCACCAGCAATGAGTATGTACGCAAATCTTTTGTCCGGGTTGTCTGGAGAACTCAGTCCGAACGTCTCGACGCCCGCGATCGTGCCGAGCGGACGCAGTACCCAGTCATGACTCGACTTCCGAAATTCCGCCAGCGGACCCACCACGATGTTTCCGACCAGCGCCTCGCCCGAGATGTAGCGATCCTTGGGCGTTGCCAGCGCCGGGCTGATGTATCGCCGGAACCCCGGAACGCCCGATCCTCCCAACTCATAACGGTTCGGGATCGGGAAATCACGACCCAGCATGCGCACGTAAAACACCGGACAGCGCTCGGGCTCACACGAGCTCAGGACTGCGATTTCCTGTTGAATCGTCTGCTCGGAGTTGTTGATCGGCTCGTCGGCTGCCGTCATGAATGGCAACAACATCAACAGCAAATAGAAGCGAGAGTCAAACATTGCCGCGCGCAATCTGGATTCCATACGACCGTGTTACTGAGATATAGCGACGAACCGCCGGGATCGATCGCGAGCATAAGCTTCGACCCGCCATCGCAGCAAACGCCATACGGCAAACTTAACACTTGTTTAGCGCAGTGACCTCCATTCCGAGATCCAACCTTTTCATGACGGCCGGGGTTAGCGTTTATCGAAGTCGATGACGACCTTGCCGACCGGCCCCTTCGATTCGAGATATTCGTACGCTTCACGAAACTGCTCGAACGCAAACCGTGCCGCGACGACGGGGCGGATCCGGTGTTCTTCCATGAACTGAACCAGGCGCTCGAAACTGGCGCGGCTGCCGCCGGAAATCGCGCGCAAGGTGATGGCGCGACGAATAACGGCGATGAGATCGAGCGTCACCGACGTCCCGCCAACAAAGCCTAGCAACGCGATCGATCCGCCCAACCTCGTAGACTCGATAACCTGGTTCAGCATCGCCCCGCCGACGACGTCGACGAACACATCGACGCCGCGCCCGTCGGTGGCAGCGCGAATGTGCGTCGGCCAGTCGGCGAGCGTGCTGTCGAAAACCTCGGCGCCGAGTTGTTCGAGTGTTTCGCGTCGCGCGGGACCACGAAGAATGGAGAGCACGCGAAGCCCCGCTGCACGCGCCAGTTGCACGACGAACAGCGAGACGCCACCGCTGCCCTGCACGGCCACAGCTTGGCCTGGACTCAACTCGCCATTAGCAAACAACGCCTGCCAGGCCGTGACGGCCGCGATCGGCAATGTGGCGGCTTCCGCTGCGTCGAGATGGGCTGGCGCATGCACGGCCTTGTCTTCGTCCACGCACATCAACTCGCGCAGCACGCCATCGATCGGACCGCCGAGACGACGCGCCGATGTTTCCTGCCGGATCGGACCATCGATCCAGTCCGGCACGTAGCAGGGACACACGAGATCCCCGACTTTGAAACGACGAACCTCGGCGCCCACCGCAACGACCGTACCCGCGCCGTCCGAGAGCGGCACGAGTGGCAACGGATAGGCGGCGTAACTTCCACGTGCGATTGCCACGTCGCGATGGTTGAGCGATGCCGCTTGCATTCGAAGCAAGATCTGGCGGGGGCCAACACTAGGCGCAGCAACCTCCGCCACACGCAGGTCGTCGAGTGCCAGCCGGGAATCGAACATGACGGTTTTCATGGCCGAGATACTGAACTGGACACGGCGGTTGCGGAAGTGCATGAAATAGCAATCCAGAACTGCAATTATGCAACCCATGAATTGGGATGACCTTCGTTACCTGCTCGCCGTGCACCGTCAAGGCAGCCACAAGGGTGCCGCACGCGTGTTACGTGTCGCTCCAACGACCGTCAGCCGGCGCATCGCTGCGTTGGAAAGTACGGCCGGCACGAGATTGTTTGTTCGCACGCGCGATCGAGTCCGGGCGACCGAGGCGGGCTTGATGCTCAGTCGTCATGCCGAGCGGATCGAAGCGGAAGTTGCCGCCGCGGAACGCCAGAGTTTGGGCAGCGCGAACGGGCTGGCGGGCCCGCTGCGCGTGACGGGTGGCGACGCGCTGGTCAATCACGTCGTCATTCCCGCGCTGGGCGAGTTACTCAACGCGCATCCGGACCTCGCCATCGAGCTGCGAACGGAGACGGCGATCGTCGATCTGTCCCGGCGCGAAGCCGACGTTGCGCTTCGGCTGGTTTGTCCGAAGGAACCTGCCCTCATCGCCAAACGCATCGGCGAGCTGCCGTTCGGCATCTTCGCAAGCGACGCCTACCTCGAACGTCACGGCAAGCCACGAACACCGGCCGCACTCGCCGGCACACACCAGTTCATCGGCTACCACGAGGCGCTCGATCATCTGTCACAGGTGCGCTGGCTGCATCGTCATGTGCAGCCGGTTCGTTATGCGCTCCGGGCAAGCACGCTCACTTCACAACTGATTGCCTGCGGTGAGGGCCTCGGATTGGCGCTCCTGCCTATTTTCAGCG
This sequence comes from uncultured Steroidobacter sp., assembly GCA_946478975.1. Next base: position 22,251 of record CAMLEO010000069.1, on the reverse strand, counting down.
CGAAGCGGGACCCTCGACTGCGCCAGCTGTTTGCCGGGCAGCCCTGCCCCACCCGCGAGCTGTGGATCGTCTTTCACTCAGACCTGCGCAGTGATTCCAGAATCTCGACATTCTCGGGCTGGCTCGCGAATCTGTTTAAAACACACATCCTGCCGCGGTGACGTTTTTCTCTGCGTTGCAGCCTCGAACGGGCAGCAGGATCGTAAAGGTCGTGCCGTGACCGACGGCGCTGCGGACTTCGATATCGCCACGATGCTTGCCAACGACAATCGATCGGGCAATCGCAAGCCCCTGACCGGTACCGCGGCCGACTTCCTTCGTAGTAAAGAACGGATCGAATATTTTCTCGACGTTCTCAGGCGGAATACCGCAACCGTTGTCCTCGACGATCACCCGGACCTTCGGGCCGACGTGAGACGTCCCAATACTGATGTTGCCGCTGCTCGCGTCTTTTCCTGCATCGGCGATGGCGTGCGCCGCGTTGACGATGAGATTCAAGAACACCTGGTTGAGCTCGCCGATGTTGCACACGACGTCGGGCAGCGGTTCGAGATGCATTTGCACGGTGGCAACGTGTTTGTATTCGCTGCGCGCGACCGTGACGATCGTATGCAGCGCCCGATTGAGATCCGCCGCCTGCTGCTCGTTCATGCCAGGATGGGCAAACTCTTTCATGGCGCGAACGATCTCCGCGACCCGCTGCGTGCCTTCGAGAGATCGTTCGAGCGCCCTCGGCACCTCTTCGCGCAGAAACTCATAATCTGAATCACTCTCCAGCCGCCGCAGCTCGACCCCGCCGCTTGCGTGCGCCGCCTGACGGTACGCGAGAAAGAGCGGCTCAAGATCTCCGTACGCCGAGCGCAGGAAATGAATACTGTCGGCGATGTATTGAATGGGCGTATTGATTTCGTGAGCGATACCGGCGGCGAGCCGCCCCACGGCTTCCAGCTTCTGCGCCAGCTGCAGCTCGATGGCCAGGCGCTCGCGCTCTCGCATCTCGGCTTGCATGGCCGACTGAGCGGCTTGCAACTGCCTTTCAGCCAGAACGCGCGCGGTGATATCTCTTCCGATGCCTATGATGCCGATGGTGCGGGACTCGGAGTCCTTCAGCGGAACCTTGGTCGTCAATATCGTGAGGGTCTGACCGGATCGGTCGATGGCGTCTTCCTGCCGGCTGCGCAGCACCTCTCCGGAGCGCAGTACATTCTGCTCATCGCCAAAGAAGTTTTTCGCCAGATGATCCGGATAGAAATCGAAGTCGGTGCGGCCTCGCACGTGCTCCGGCGTGGTGCCCATGACGTCGCAGCAGAATTTATTAGCCAGGATGAAGCGGCACTCCACATCCTTGGCATAGATGAAATCGGGCAGGCTGTCGATCACCGTGCGCAGCAAGTCACGATCTCGCATCGCTGCGTTGAGCCGCGCATGCATGCGCCGCTTCAGCACACAGGCGTGCACGAGCGCACCTGTTGCGAGGACCCAAGGCACCCACATCAGGGGAATGCTCAAGGCGGAATCGTGCATTGTCGCTCTCAACCTGGCGGAAGTCGCCGACCGAACCATCGCCGCCCACGAAAGGTGGGTTCGTTGAAAGCAGTCGGCAGATCCGGGCTGGAATTGAGCCGCTCGTTATCGTTTCGTGTCGCCGCGCGACGGGCGACACATCTATTCAGGCATACTCACTACATCGCGTCTCGATCCCGGTGACGTTGCACTCCGCCCAGGCGGAAGCGACTCAGGTGGCGCTACGCAGCTCGATCGAGTTCTTGACGCTGCGCACGCCTTCAACGGACCGTGCCAGTTCAGCAGCCCGACTACGCGCTTCTTTGCTATCGGCAAAGCCGCTCAGCAGGACTTCCCCGTGCCGCGTTTCAACGTTGATCTGATGCGCTTTCGTGACTGAGTCCGCAATCAATGCGGCCTTCACCTTGCCGGTAATGACGCTGTCATCGATCACTCTGCCGACCTTTGCGCCCGTGTCCTGTGCAATGCCTTCTGCCGGCGCGGCAAGAGAAGCAACGGAGACGGCAATCACGGAGGCGAGCAGAATCGAGCGTACTGCGGTGGTCATGCGTGAACCTCTGCTAATCAGGATAATGACTCTAAAACTCCCCGCCGCATCGGGAGTTCCACCACGATGCCGTTTGCCCGCGCCTAGATTCTCCCCATCAACAACAGGATCAACAGCACCACCAGAATGACCCCGAGCAAACCGCTTGGACCATAGCCCCAGCTTCTGCTGTGGGGCCAGGTCGGCAGCGCTCCCACCAATATCAGCACGAGGATGATCAACAGAATTGTGCTCATTCACCGGCTCCACACATTGATTTACTGACGGGTGAATGCGCGCCAGTCGCCAAATGTTTCAACCTTCGTTGACCCTCGCGTTGGCGACCCGAGCCGTCATCCGCATCACTCGACGACGATTCCCAGTGCCAGCGCCTGCCCCCACTGATGACACGTGCCGTCGGTGTAGATTTGCACGCGCTTGTCCGCCATCTTTGCCGACAGCAGCAATGCCCACATGCGCTTTTGAGCGTCGGTCGTCACGGGGAAATAGAAACCGGTCGGTGGAGTGGCGCACTGAGCGGGGTTGGACGTCACTGTCGCAACGAAATAGACCATCTCATTGCTCGGGGTGCCGGGATAGCCCTGAACCAATTCCGTCACGGTGCCCCAATCGGTCCAGCCAGTGGCCGCGGTGGCCAGGGGTGCTGAGGCACATGCCCCAAGGGCAAGAAGCAGGCGCGCGTAACGCAACGGACGCTTGAATGCAGCGAGGCTCATTTGATTTGTTTCCTTGAATTCTCATGGAGTGCGCAACGGGGCGCACACTGCATTTGCAAAATGCAGGTGTCAACGGCGCTAACCCCGCGTATATCGAAAATCGGGGTTTCCCTGGCGGTTTTCGATTGTCAGGCTGACTGCCCGCTCAGGATTGACACGCGACCGCACTACGTGCGAGACGTCCACGACGTGCCTCGCTGAAAAGCCCGCTCAGGATTGATCAGGCGGCGGCTCAGAACGCGGGCGACGCTTATCGCGAGACATCCCTGCCTGCATCAGCAGCATGGCCGTGACCGGCGCGGACAGGATCATGAGTACTGCGATGACCACCTCGTGAATGACGAGGCGATGCAGGACCACAGAGGAAACAAACATCGAGGCGATCAGTACGCAACCGACGCCGAGCGTGGCACCCATCGTCGGCGGATGCATACGCGTATAAAAGTCGCGCATCCTCAGCACGCCGATCGAACCGATCAACGTGAGCAGCCCGCCGGCGACCAGCAGTATCGCCGCAGGAATCGCGACCCACGCGGGCAGCACCGTTTCCGTCATGGCTCGATCACCTCTCCCCGCAGCAGGAACTTTGCAAACGCGGCGGTGCTGACAAAGCCAAACAGCGCAATCAGCAACGCCAGGTCAAAGTACACCGTGGCGCTCGATCGCAGTCCGAGCACCAGCAGCGTGAGCATGCCGTTGATATAGGCGCTATCGAACGCGAGCACGCGATCCTGGGCCGAGGGGCCGGCAAACACACGCACCATCGCGATCAGCATCGAGACCATGAAACACACCGCGGCGAAGCCAGCGGCATAATCGAAGAGGACGTTCATTCAAAGATCCTCCGCAGCGGCGTCTCATAGCGTTGCTTGATGGTACGAATCCACTCATCTTCATCCTGCAGGTCCAGCACGTGCAACGTGAGCGTCGCACCGTCCTCGGACAGGCCGGCCCACACAGTGCCGGGGGTCGATGTGATGATGACCGCGAGTGCCGCCAATCCGTGCGGGTCGCGCAGTTCGAGCGGAATGCGCAGGAAGCCCGACGACACGGCGCGGCTGCGACCCAACCCGAGGATGATGCCCGCAACGGCAATGTTCGAGCGGACGACGTCACAAAACACGGTCAGCACCAATTTTGCGGCCAAATCCAATCGCTGCACGCGTGCGTGCACGGGACGTAATGCACTGCTGGACCACGCGAGCCCCAACGCCAGCACTGCGCCGAGCACGACGTGCCCGAGCGCGAGTGTCTGATTCAGTAGCAGCCACAACACGGTGAGACCCAGCACCAGCGTCGGCGAGAGTTTGCCAGTGATTCGTCTCACGGTTCGTTTCCTCCCGCGTGCTCGCGCTGTGTCTGGCCGGACAACACCGTTCGAATGTATGTATCCGGCTGATACAACGAATGGGCGGCGGATGCGAGATAACGCGTGACCGGGTCGGCCAGGACGCTGAGCGCGAGACAGATCAGGACGAGTGCTGCGACGGGTGCGGCTTCCACCACACGCAAGCGCGGCGTTTGACGGGCGGCGATGCTCCAGAAAAGTCGCATGCCGATGCGACTCAAGGCAATGAGACTGGCCAGTCCCGAGATCACCACCAGCGCGCACAAGATCCAGATCGACGGAGCGCCACTCGCCGGCACAGCCTGCAATGCCGTCGACAGCAATGTGAATTTAGCTAAAAAACCCGGCAGCGGCGGCAACCCGCTGACGAGCAGCGTACAACAAACAAACACCAGCCCCAGAAAAGCCATCGCCGCCGGGATCGCGACGCCCGCATCCTCACCCGCTTCATAGATCGAAGGCTCTTTGATGCCGTAAGCCACGTACGCTGGATCGGGCGCCGGCGTCGGCGCCTCCGCCTTCTCGCGTGCATTCACCGGACGCGCACGCTCAGTCATGCCGGTCAGCATGAAAAACAGACTCGTGGTCAACACCGAGACGATGAGATAGAACAGCACCGGCGGCGTGAGCGCTTCGATGCGCAGCCCGAGCGTCGCGAGCACGATGCCCATGGAAACGAGCAGCGAATAACTGACGAGCCGCGCCAGATGTTGAGTCGCGAGCAGGCCGACCGTGGCCGCGACGATGGTGCCGATGCCCAGATAAAACAACGCCACCCCGAGCCGTTCATCCTCCTGCAACAACGTGCCGATGCGCAGCACCGCATAGAGCCCGACCTTGGTCAGCATCGCGAACGAGGCCGCCACCGGCGCGGTCGCAATCGAGTACGCGCCCGGCAGCCAGAAATTCAGCGGCCAGCTGCCCGCTTTGACCAGAAATGCGATGCCGAGAATGGCGGCGCCCGCATCGAACAACGCGCGATCCGGCGCCGTCAGCGCGCTGGCCCGTCCGGCAAGATCAGCCATGTTGAGCGTGCCCGAGACGCCATAGATGAGCGCCACACCGACCAGGAACAGCAACGACGCCGTGAGATTGACGGCGACATAGTGCAACCCGGCCTTCACGCGTGCCGCCCCTCCTCCGCGCAACAGCAGTCCATACGAGGCCGCCAGCAGCACCTCGAAGAAAACAAACAAATTGAACACGTCGCCGGTCAGAAAGGCGCCGTTGAGTCCCATGGTGAGAATCTGGAACAGCGAGTGAAAGGGCTGTCCCGGCCGATCCCAACGCGCAATCGAATAGATGAGCGTCGCCAGGGCCACGATGGCGCCGAGCGTCAGCATCACGGCCGTCAACCGATCGACGACCAGCACGATGCCGAACGGCGCCGGCCAGCCGCCGATCTGGTACACGCCGACGCCTTCAGGCCAGATGTATGGCGCGGCATCGCTGGTCAAGTACAGCAGCGCGATGCTGACGAGCAGCTGGATGAATGCGGAGGTGAGCGCCACCGTCACCCGTGCCGCACGGCGAGCTTCGGCAACAAACAACATCACCGCCGCCGCGATCAGCGGCACCACGATCGGCAGCACCACCAGGTGTCGCAGTATCAGGTTCACCGATCCGGCTCCCGTCCATCGACGTGATCCGTGCCCGTCAGCCCGCGCAGTGTGAGCAATATCACCAGGAACAGCGCGGTGGTGGCAAAGCCAATCACGATGGCCGTCAGCACCAGCGCCTGCGGCACCGGATCTGCATACTGCGATGGATCGATCGCGCTTTTGGCATCGACGATGGGCGGCCGATGCATCGCGAGCCGCCCCATGCCGAAGATAAAAATGTTGATGGCATAGGACAGCAAGGTAAAGCCCATCAGCACCTGGAACGTCCGTGGCCGCAGCAGCAGCCACACGCCCGAGCCGGCCAGCACACCGATCGTGAGCGCGTACACGATCTCCATCAGCCGGACTCCGCGATGCTGGACGTTGAAATTTCGTCGGTCTCGTCGTTCAACGATGCGGTCACTTTGCGCGGGCTGCGCAGGGACTGGTGAGCCAGCGCCACCAGGATCAACAGCGTGGCGCCGAACACGAGCATGAATACACCCAGATCGAACAACAGCACGCTCGACAGATGAATCTCACCGAGCAGCGGCAATCTCACATCGGCCGTGAGCGCAGTGAGGAATGGCAGCTGCGACGACCACGCACCGATGCCGGCGATACCGGCGGCCAGCAGACCGCAGCCGATCCAGATGAGGGGATGAACCCGCAGGCGCGACTCCACCCACATCGTACCGCCCACCATATATTGTGCGATCACGGCCGTGGCCATCACCAGCCCACCCACGAATCCGCCGCCCGGTGCGTTGTGCCCGCGAAGTAACAAATAGGCAGCCACCATGCCCGCCATCGGTAACAGCAATCTCACCAACACCGCCGGTATGCGTGTAGCTCCGCGTGGTAACGGATCGTTCAATCCTGCGAGCGCGAGTTCCTCGGCCTGCGATTGCGTGCGAGGCACGGGGATGCTTTCGGGCGCTGGGCGAAACCGGCGCAGCAATGCATACACGATCATGGCGACACTGCCGACCACGGTGATCTCACCGAGCGTATCGAAGCCGCGAAAGTCGACCAGGATCACGTTGACCACATTCAAGCCGCCGCCCTGATCGAGCGCGTTGGTCAAAAAGAACGGTGCAAGATCCGTCCGCGGTGCGCGCGTCAATATGGCGAACGAGAGCGCCGCGAGGCCCGCCCCCGACGCGATGGCCACCAATGCATCGCGACCGCGGCGTGCGCGAGCTCGCAACGAATTCCGTCGCAACTCATCCGCCTCCAGGCGCTTGGGCAGCCACCGTAAACCGAGCAAGATCAACACCACCGTGACGACCTCGACCGAGATCTGCGTGAGTGCGAGATCCGGCGCGGAGAACCACGCAAACGTCAGGCACGTCACCAGCCCCACACCGCCAACCATGATCAGTGCCGCCAGCCGATGAAACTTCGCCTGTAAGGCCGCGCCGAGCGCGCAAGCCGCACCCACGAGGCACAACAAAACAAACAACGGGTCGAGCGGCGTGAGGGATACCGACCCGCGTGACCACCCGGTCAGGAACAGCGGCAGAAATCCCGCCGTCACCGCGGCACACACGATCCACAGCAACTGCCCCTGCAACCGCCAGGAATACAACACATGCGTGAGCCGTGCGGCGCCGCGAATGAGGACGACATTGACGACATCAAAGACGCGCGCCGCATTGAGCCGGGATAACAGCGGCGTCGGCACCATGATTCGATTGCGCCGATACAACGCGAAATACAACGCCAGGCCGCCCGCGAGCGCCACGAAACTCATGAACAGCGGCAGCGTGAATCCATGCCAGACCGCCAGCTCATAGGCCGGCAGGTTCGGGCCCAGAATGGCGCGCATCGCAGTTTCGAGCAGCGGCCCTATAGTGACGCCGGGAAAGATGCCGACCAGCAGACAGGCGAGCACCAGAAGCGCGCTCGGCAGCAACATGCCCCGCGTCGGCTCTTTCGGTGTATGCGGCAGATCGGTCGCGACGGGACCGAAGAAGGTCTGGTGAATGAAGCGCAACGAGTAAGCAACGCTGAATACACCCGCGAGCGTCGCGATGGCCGGCAGCGTAAAACGCAGCCCCGTCTCGCCGCCTGCGAGCAGCGATTCGGCAAAGAACATTTCTTTCGATAGAAAGCCATTCAACAGCGGCACGCCCGCCATTGCGCTCGCCGCGACGATGGCCACCGAGGCCGTGAGCGGCATGAGACGACGCAGCCCGCTCAAACGTTTCATGTCGCGCGTGCCGGTCTCGTGCTCGATGATGCCCGCGGCCATGAACAACGATGCTTTGAACGTGGCGTGATTCAGCATGTGAAACACCGCGGCCACCAGCGCCAGCGAGCTGTTCATGCCCAATAACATCGTGATCAGTCCCAGGTGGCTGATGGTCGAGTACGCCAGCACGCCTTTGGTGTCGCGCTGGAAGGTCGCGGAGAACGCGCCAACCAACAGCGAAGCCGCGCCGGCGCCGCATACCATCCAGAACCACAGCTCCGTTCCCTCGAGTGCCGGCCACAATCGTGCGAGCAGAAACACGCCCGCCTTGACCATCGTCGCCGAATGCAAATACGCCGACACCGGCGTCGGTGCCGTCATCGCCTGCGGCAGCCAGAAGTGAAATGGAAATTGTGCGCTCTTGCTGAGTGCGCCGACCAGAATGAGCGTGAGCATCGGCGCATACCAGGGATGGGCGCGAATGCGATCGCCGGCGGCCAGCACCGCATCGAGATCGAAACTGCCGACGATCGCGCCCAGCATCAGCACGCCGATCAACAAAGCGAAGCCGCCGGCCACGGTCACGATCATGGCCATGCGCGCACCGCGCCGTGCATCGGAACGGTGATACCAGTAGGCGATCAGCATGAACGAGGTCGCGCTGGTGAGCTCCCAGAACACCACCAGTTGAATCAGGTTTCCGGACAGCACGATGCCGAGCATCGCGCCCATGAACGCCATCAGGAAGGAATAGAAGCGCGGTACCGGATCGGCCGGCGACAGGTAATACCTTGCATACAGCACGACCAGTGCGCCCATCACCGCTACCAGCAGGGCGAACAGCCATGCAAAGCCGTCCATGCGCAATGTGAGCTCGAGCCCGTAACCCGGCATCCACGGCAGAACGACGCGTTCGATCTCACCTTGGGCAATGTTTGGATACAACCCGGTGGTGAGTACGATGCAGCCGAGCGCGGTCAGGCCGGCAATCCAGGCAGCCAGATTGCGCGCATGGGACGGCAAGAAGGCTGCACAAAGACTGCCCACGAAAGGTAGCAGCACGATCACGCCGAGCATCATGCCCGGACTATAGCAGGACGCTTGTGATATTCGTGCAGTACGCCGCTACGGCGACTCGTGCAAAACCTTCAAGGACGCGCGTGGCCCGGCGTTGCCGAGGAACAGCAGGATCGGCGCCGCGATGAACACCGACGAACTCGCCGCGACGATGATGCCGAACACCATCGGGATCGCGAAGCTCGACACCGCGCTGCCGCCCCAGATCGCCATCGGCAGCATCGCCAGCAGCGCCGTCACCGACGTGAAAATGGATCGAGCCAATGTTTCGTTGATGCTGCGATCGATGATGGCGCGCAGCAGCTCGTCCGCTTGCGCTTTCAGATTCTCGCGCATGCGATCGTACACCACCACTTTGTCGTTCACCGAGTAGCCGATCAGCGTGAGCAGCGCCGCGATCGCGGTGAGATTGAACTCCAATCCCGTGAGCGCGAAGAAACCGAGGACCTTGGTGGTATCGAGCGCCAGCGTGGCGAGCGCCCCGATGGCAAAGCTCACATCGAAACGCACCCAGATATAGATGAACATCGCCACACTCGCGAACAGCACCGCGAGGATGCCCGTGTCCGCCAGTTCGCTGCTGACTTTCGGCCCCACGACCTCGATGCGATCGAAGCTGGCATCGGGCTCGGCTTGCAGGATCGCGGCCTTGGCGTGCTCGGCGGCGTCGATCGGCGAAATCTCCTGCGAGTCAGCCTGCTGGACACGCACCAGGATGCTCGACGCACCGCCGATCTGTTGCAGGCTCACTTCCCCAAGATTCGCCCGATCCAGACTGGCGCGAACATCATCGATGCGCATCGCGCTCGGCGCTGTCGCCTCGATGATGGTGCCGCCGGTGAAGTCGACGCCGTAATTCAGCCCGGGATTCAAAAACAGGAACACCGAAGCGACGGACAACACCACCGACGTTCCAATGCCGATGAAACGCGCCCGCATGAATTGAAAATTCGCTCTCAGGTTGAGCCAACGTGCGGGCAGCAGCGTGCCGATCACGAACTGTCGTGGCCGCCGCCAGCGGATCCACACTGCCATGAAGGCACGCACGACCGAAACCGCGGTGAACATCGAGATCAGGATGCCGAGCCCCATCGTCACCGCAAACCCGCGCACCGGCCCCGAACCAAACCAGAACAACAGCAACGTGGCAATCAACGCGGTGACGTTCGAATCGAGCACCGTTGCATAAGCGCGTTGGAATCCGCTCGTCAGTGCCGCCGCGGCGCTCTTGCCCCTGCGCGTCTCCTCGCGAATGCGCTCGTTAATGAGCACGTTGGCATCCACCGCGAGCCCAAAGCCCAGAACGATGCCCGCGATACCCGGCAGCGTAAGGGTCGCATCGAGCAGCGACAGTGCGGCCAGCGTCAATGTGATATTGACGATCAGCGCGGCGTTGGCCACGAGTCCCCAACCGCGATAGAGCACGGTCATGAAGATCATCACCAGCAGCAACCCCAGCGCGCCGGTGATCGCCCCCATTTTGATGGCATCGCTGCCGAGATCCGGCCCGACCATGCGCTCCTCGACAATCTGCAACGGCACGGGCAGCGCACCGGCGCGCAGCAGCGCCGCCAGCGAACTCGTCTCGGCCACGGTGAAGCTGCCCTGGATCTGTCCCGACCCGCCGATGATGGGCTCTTGAATGACGGGCGCGCTGATCACTTGGTCATCGAGCACGATCGCAAACTGGCGCCCGACATTATCGCGCGTGATATCGGCGAACCGCCGGGCGCCCTCGGCATCGAAACGAAAGGCGACCACCGATTGCCCCGTCTGCGAATCCATGTTGGCGCTTGCGTGTTCGAGCCGCTCACCGTGCAGCAGTGGGCGTCGGTCGAGCACGTAGTCGATATCTCCTTCTGCAGACGGCACGCGCATCGTATCGACACGCATGAGGCCCGCGTCGCGCGCGATTGCCCCGTGCACGCGATGAAAGGTCAGCTTGGCGGTGCTGCCCAAGAGCGTACGAATCTGCGCTGGATCTTCGACGCCGGGAAGTTGCACGAGAATGCGGTGGCTGCCGAGCGCCTGGACCGTCGGCTCCGCGACACCGATGGCATCGATGCGACGTCGGACGATTTCGATACTCTGCTGGAGTGCTGCGCGTTCTCGCTCTATGTTCGGCTCTTCACCGAGCGCGTCGGTCTGCAATTCGAGCACCAGATGCGCACCGCCACGCAGGTCGAGCCCGAGCGCGACTTGTTTCTTCGGTATCCACGACGGCCACGCATCGAGTTGCGTCGGCGTGAACGCGTTCGGCAGCGCGATCAGGCTGCCGATCAGGATGATGAGCCCGTACATCACGAGCTTCCAGGTCGCAGGAACCATTCGAGCGTCTCCAAGCTCCGCGCATCAAATGGTTAGTGTCGGCATTCGCCGTGGCGCTGTCAGTTAGAAAAATACAAATCAAACCCAAGGATAAAAGTCATTGTGGAGGGCCGGCGGCGACTGTTAGAAACACTCGCATCGGCGGCTATGGCTGGAGGATGCGATTGGCTTCGATGAACCGAATGTTGATGAGCTCCGGGTTTCCGTTGTCGCGGCTCTGTTCACATCGTGTCGAGCGCTTTCAACTCAAGTTCGCACACCAGGCGCTGAAGTTCTTTCCGCCGCAACCCGAGCGTTCCATTGCAGCCACGTCGCAAGGACTGATCGTGGGCGCAGAGACCGAGGCCGCGCTCGACGATGTCATCAATGTCTTGAAGACGGTGTATGGGGACGCGCTCGTCGTCGGCGAGCTTACGATTCAGTATCGTCGCGGGCCCATCGATGAAGAGCCGCACATGGGCGTGCGGGTGCTGTGTCCGGCGGCAAACTTCGAGGCCGTGCGAGAGGACCTCATTTCACGCGGTGCGAAGATCTATGATTCGGAGATCGCTCAAACCATAGGCGTCCTTCGAGCGACGGTAGCGCTGGCGCGGCTGCTCGGGTATTCGCAGCATCTAGCGGCGCTGACCGGCGGCCGTGCTCGGGAAGTGATTTGGCTGAGTCACTATGCGCCGGTCGAACCTACGCCACCGCACGCCGCGTGAATGCCACATCAATGTGAGTCAAAGACCTCCGCGGCGATATCGAGCACGGCCTGCGCGGCGGGATGTTTGATCTTGCGCTCCATGGAAATGGCATAAAACTGCGCCTGCACTTTGCGAGCAGGGCCAATCAGCGCGAGGCCGGACTCCTTTTGTAACTGCGCCGTCAGCACATCCGGAAACGGCGCCACGCCCTTCCCCGCACTGGCGAACTCTCGCAGCAGCGCGTAATCCTCGAACTCCCCGACGATGAGCGGTTGCACGCCCTGCTTGTCCAACCACTGATCGAGCGAACGGCGGATCGCCGTATCCGCCGTGGGCAGCAGCAATGGCGCACCATGTAACGATTTGGGAAATCCCGGGCGCAGCGATCTCGCGAGCGCAGGCGCCGCCACCCAAGAGGCGCCGCAGGTTCCCAACGCATGGTTATATGCTCGATCGTTCAAACTGGGAGTCACCGGCGAGTCCGAAAGCACCAGGTGCACTTCATGCAGGCGTAACGCCGCGAGCAGATATTCGAGCGTGCCCTCGCGGCAGACGATCTGCGTGGGTTGTTTCAGCGCGAGTATCCCCGCGAGCAGCCGCTGCACGATCTCCTTGGGCACCACGTCGTCGATGCCGACCACGAACCGCAGCGGCCGATCCGTGGGACGATGCGCCAGCGCGCTCAGCAGATCGGTGCCCAGACCGAATATTTCCTCCGCGTAGCTGAACACCATCCGGCCGACTTCCGTGGGTACGAGGCGCCGCCCTTGTTTGCTCAAGAGCTTCTGCCCGATGCGCTGTTCGAACGTGCGCAGCTGCGCGCTCACCGTGGGCGCAGACAGGTGCAATTCTTCGCATGCCTTGGTGAGACTGCCGGAGCGAACCACGGCCCAGAAATACAGCAGATGCTGGTAGTTGAGACGACGCGCAGCGATCGGCATTGGTTCGACTCCCTCTAACTTTTACGAAGAATAGTTCTAATGGATCGAAACGGCCAGCCGGGTTACAAAGACGGTGGCCGCAGCTTGCGCCGGAATTTCAGGTCAATAGAGGTATGTGATGGAAACGAACGCCCGAATCGTATTGAGCAGGCCCGACCTGCATCGTTTGCGCGCCATCCTGGGGTCGCATCGCGGCTCGCTGCGCGATCGGGCGCATTTGGATGATTTGCACGAAGAGCTCGAACAGGCGCGGATTCTCGATGAGGATCACATCGCCCCGGACATCGTCACCATCGGGTCCAAGGTGCGCGTGCGCGACAGTGCCACGGAGGTATCCGTGGACTATGTCCTGGTTCCGCCCTCTCAGGCGAATCTCGCGGCAGGTTACATCTCGGTGCTCGCCCCGCTGGGCACGGCGCTGCTCGGCTATCGCGAGGGCGATGAAGTCGAGTGGCAGATGCCCGGTGGTGTGCGGCGGCTGCGGATCGAGAAAGTCAGACAAGCGGAGCGTATCGAATGAACTGGATCACAAATGTTTCGAGTTTGAATCCCGACACCGTGAATACTGAGCGGCGGCTGCGGTTGCTGTGCGCGATCGATTTGTCCGATCGATCCGATCGGGCTCTGCGCCGGGCGATCCTGCTGGCCGGGCAGCTCGATGCGGAATTGCTGTTGTTTCATTCGATCGATGCCGCGCCGGCAGAGCGCGTCACGCGTCGCAAGGAAGTGCGTGCGCGGCTCATGCTGGACGCACGGGTGCGCAAGCTGTCATCTTTGCCGGTGCGCGAGGTCCAAGTGAGCGTGCGCATCGGGCACTATCGAGACACGATTGCCGCGATGTCGAAGGAGTGGAATGCCGATCTGATCATTCTGGGCTCGCATCGAACGCGCCTGGGTGATGGCGTCATCGGCACGACGGCGGAACGCGTGATCCACAAGGCTCGCCGCCCGGTGCTGGTGGTCAAGCGTGATGTGACGGGCCCGTATGAGCAGGTGCTGCTGACGTCCGATCTTTCCAATGTATCCGCGGGCGCCGCTTCATTGACGCAGGAGTTGGGTCTGCTGGAAGGTTCGGAGACCGCCGTCGTTCACGCGTTGACGCCGGCCGCAGGTTCGATACTGCGCTTCTCGGGCGTGAGCGAGCCGGAAATGGAAAAGTACGTGCGACAGCTTCGACACTGGACCGCCGCTGAAATTCGCCAACAGCTCGAACAGGCGGGACTGGCTCGCGAGCGGTTGTCCGTCGTGGCGGAGCCGAACTCGCCGCTCAAGGCGATCGAACAGACCGCGCAGCGCATGGATGCGGATCTGGTCGTGGTCGGCACCAGCCGCTTCCCGACGCTCAAACGCATCCTGCTCGGCAGTGTTTCCAACGAGGTGCTGCGCAGGCTCACGTGCGACGTGTTGCTGGTATCGTTCGACACGCTTCAGCAGATGGGGGCGCCGCTCACCCCGCCCCGTGCTGCAGTTTATAAATCGCGTCCATCGCCGGATCCGTCCCCTCGATCCATGATGTGACCGTCCACGGCGCAGGAACGTCTGGTTCCAGTGTTTTGACGGCAATCGGCAGGCGCTTCAGCTCCGGCGGCAATACCAGCAGGGACACGGCAGTGGGTCGCCCTGCTTCGACGATGCCCGCGAAACAATCGGTGTAGTCGCGGCAGCCGTTCTCATAGTCCATGCGAACCACCGCCGGCAGGAAGAACAATCCGGAGTGCGGCAGCTGCACCGGCAATCCGTCAGAGAAGAACATCAAACGATCGCCGACCGGCTCGCCGATGATGACGACGCGATCTGCTGCCGCCTGCTTCAAGTACGCAATGCTCGTAATCGCCGCGGAAAATGTTTGCCGACCGGTGAGCACATAGAATTTTCCGGGCACGCGCGTCGGCCATTGCGTCATGAAATCGCGAGCCAGCAGCAGATTGCCGCCGCCGTTCTGGCGCATGTCGAGCACGATGTTGTTGCGGCCCAACGCCGCACGCTGGGTTTCCATGCGTTCGAGAAACGCCTCGATTGTTTCCTCCTGTGTGTCCATGACCTGGCGCAGCTGCACGACCAGGCTGTCGATCGCAGGCTCATCGCGGAAACGAAACGGCTTACCCGGCTCCTGCAGCGACCAAGGCATCCGATCGGGCGCAGGAATCGAGCGCTCATCTGCCTTGGCGGCCGCGGAGTCTGTGGAGGTGAAGCGATGTTTCTCTTTCTGCCATTGGGCAGCAGGAACTCGTACAGCAACGCATCGTCCGCCTTCGACAGCTTGACCGCGTGCAGCTGCTGCGGACTTGCGAGCACGTTAGCCGCCACCGCATCCCGGTGGGCAGCGGTGCCTCCCGCGAAGGTGCGCAGTGTCGGTCGAATACTCTCGATGTTCTTGCCATCGATGGAGAGTAATTTCGCGCCGAGCAGCTCCGAATGTTTCGAGCCCACCCGGACCACGTGAAAGTCCTCGCCGAACGGCTGGAAGCCAATCGATAATTGAGCGAACTCCGGCACCGCAAAGTCCGGGTCGCGCAGGTTGCACCAAGGCGAGTCCTTCGCCATCAGTGCCGCAAATCGTTCGCACATGAAGCGGCCGGCGTTCCCTGGCAAACACTGCGTATGCCCATTGTCCGCCAGCGCGGTGATCCTGCAGAGCTCCACTGCAAATTCCGGGGGACTCAACGGCTTCGCCGCCTTCTCCATTTTCGACAAGCGCTGCTCCGCCGCCGCTCTCGCTGTGGCACTAAACGAGCGATCGATCGCTAAAAAGTGGCTCCGATAGGCCTGAATGTCCTCACGTTGCCACCGCGCCAGATCCTCCGCGGCCGGCGCCTCCGCCGCGGTGGCGGATGCAGAAACGCTCATTAGAGCGAAAACGAACAGCACGAGACTGCGTGCGAAGCTCATTGGCCAGCCCTTGACGTAGCGAATCGCGTTCTGACGCGGCTGACGCCCAAAAGGTTGCGGCCTTCGGGTGACCGTGAACTCCGCCGGGGTCAGGTCTCCGACTCTGGAATCTTATAACTCTCGACTCGCCCCACAGCGTTGATCGCGCGCCTCACGTCCTCCCGATCCCTGACCTGTTTCAAGCGCGCGTCCCACAGCGCACGCTGCGGAGCGAACTTCGGGTTCGCGTAGTCCTGCAAGCCCTGCAGCGCCTCTGCGCGTAGCACAGGATCATTCAGGCGCTTGATCAACACCGCAGCCGCTTCGTCCAATCTGTTGCCGATCACCAGAATCAACTGCCACGTCGACAACGCATCGTCGCGATATTTTTCGAGGTACTCGAAGGACTCGTTGGCGATCTGCATGTCTGCCTTTTGCAGCGCCGCCGCGTACCTTGCGCCATGCATCTGCATCAGGCCGTAGGGACTCATTTCCGGGCCGAGGTCTGGCAGCACCGAGAGTGCTTCGTCGCTGCGTCCCGCTTGAGCGTAGAACCAGGAGAGATTGATGATGTTGCTGACGTTGCGCTTGCCGCTCTCGGTCATGTTGGCGGCGACCTGCAACTCCGCCTCGGCGTCGTTCCACCGTTGCGTGGCCGCGAAGGCCCGCGAGCGGTTGTCATGAATCCAGATCAAGTGGTCCATATCATCGTAAGGGGCCGGCTCGCCTGTGGTGGCCTGGGACTTGCTCAGAACATCCGCAGTGATACTCAAAACCTCTTCGTAGTCGCCAGAATTGAGCAGCGCGTACGTCAGCTGCACAATCGCGTCCATCGATCTCGGCGAGCGCTGCACTCTCGATCGCAGCCACTCAACTTCATTCGCGACGGCCACATCGACATCGAAGTATTGAGGCACAGTCTGCCGCAAACGATCGAAACGGTGATCGGCTCTCAGCGCAATGATGATATGGGGAGCCTTGACGCGACTGATGACCTCCTGCGCTCCCGCAAGCTGCTTCCGGTCGAGCTCAAATGCGGCGAGCTCGCGCCACAGGTCACTGGGCTCGATGCCGTCCTCGAAAGTCCATTTGGCGTCAAACAGGCCCCGAAGAAGATCGTAGAGCGCGGACTGGCCATTGGGCACGTGGCGCGCATAGTTGACCACCTGCACCACGAAGGAGTTGTTTAGATCCTGCAACTTCTGCGGCCAATGGCGTGCCAGCTGAGTCAACGACAGGATCGCATCCGATTTCTGCTCCGGCAGATGGGCGGCGATCAGGCGCCCGTACCAATCTTCGGCGCCCGCTTCGGCCATCGCGCTGGACCTCACCAGAAGCGGATGCGCCTGCGCCGGCTTATCCAACTCCAGCGCAACCAAGCCGGCAACGAGCAGCGTGGCGTGCCGCCGCTCCGATTCGAGTTGATCGAAGGATGGCGACGCGATCAGGGTGATCAGGATCGGATAGGCCTCCGCAGCATCGTCGTTGGAAACCAGCTTGAAAGCATGCTCCAGCGCGTATCCAAAGTTCTCCGCAGCCGGCTCCTGGCGGGCAGCGCGCGTACCCACCGCCTCGTCCGGCGCCACCGGTGGGCTCGCGCAGGCACTCAGCAGAACACTCGCCAATACTGTTGCTGACAAAACTCTCATTTCACTGCGCATATTTGTAACAGACACGCTACAAGCCCCATTGGCTCAGCACGACGCTTCGAAGCATTTCATTCTGCCTGAAGTCGCCAGGGGCCGCGCGACGGAAACCTCAGTTCCCGAACTGCTGCTTGCAAAATACTGTGTCAACATGATCGCTACCGGGAGAGTGGGCGCATTTCAACGGATTGTCTCAAGGAGAGTCGGATGTTACGTCGAGATCTGGCAACGATGCTGGTCGCTTCGGCCGCGGGTGCCGCGTTGGTCACACGAAGCGCATCGGCCCAAACTTGCCTCGCACCTTGTTACCCCCAGACCTGGGCGGAAAGCGCCGCGGGCGTCACCCCCGCGGACACAACCTATTTGCCGGGCGACGTTCGTCGCTATGGCGGCATCGGCGACGGCGTTGCAGATGACAGATCTGCGATCCAACAGGCGCATGCGCAAGGGAAGCAAACATGGATAGGACAAGAGCCGCCACAGGCTGGAAAGGCGCTGAGCGGCGCGCGTCCCTATTTGCCGCCGGGACGGTGGCGGATCACTGGCGCCATCGATCCTTGCCCGCTCGGCATGTATGGAGACGGCGCTCGTTCGAGCATTCTCGAATGCTTTGGCTGCAACGCCTTCGTGATCCCGACCGACGAGGCACTTTGGAACCGCCGATCAGGGGCGTTCGAACTGTTCGGCATCTCAGGCTCGGGCACGTCCTGTTACAACCATTTCGCGTTCTATTTCCCAGGTGCTGCGGGCGGCTCCAGCCGCAACTCCGGCTTTACGGTTCGCGACCTGGCGATCGACCGCATGGGCGGCGGCTTTCATCTGCAGGATGTGTTCCGCGTGACGATCGAGAACGTCGGCCTGAGCGCCGTCTTCTGCATGATCTATCTGAAAGGCTCGGTCGTGCAGGGCAGCTTCAGAAACGTCCGGAGCAACAACGACGAGATCGACAGTCAATCAATCCAATCGGGGTTGCCGCGATATGGCATCTGGACCGAGATGAATGGCGGAAGTGTGTGTGAGAACGTTACGTTTACGGATTGCGCCTATATTCGCGGCGAGCGCGGCATCCACCACACGGCGGGCTTGTGCGTCACGTTCAACAATATCGATACGGAAACCAACCGCGTCGGAGCTTATATCGCAGCGGAATGCACCATGCGAGGCGGCATCCTGGGCAGTGCCGCAACTGCGAGCGATTGGATCGGCATTGCTCGAAGCGGGCAGATTCCGGTCTCTTATGACGGCACCGTCTTTGATGGCGTCGACATCAACACTTTGAACGGGCCTTCGGCTCCTACGCAATCGTACGGCTTCAATCTTGGCGAGGGCACGACCCCGGTGCACGGCCTCATAATCCGCAACTGCAGGATTCGCGGCACACCGGGCTCGCTGGCAGACGGCATCCGGGGCCGCTTGTTACAGGACGCAACGATCGAGGACAATTTCTTTGAAACAGCGTGTTTCGTCGGCACGCCGATCAACGTTCACGGTCGCCGCATGTTCGTGAACCGAAATCGCGTTCCCGGCGGAGTCATCGTCGTACAGGACGGCGGAGACACGGCCGCGTGCGGCCAGATCGAATACAACGAATGCTCCACGCTGATCACGACGTTGACCAACCCGGCACGCTGGACGGTGAGGAATTTCTGATCGATCGGGAACGGGGGCTTCGCGAGCGAGAGCGCGAAGCCCCCGGCTTGTCCGCAGACAACTCAGAAATTATACGTCAGCCCCAAATACCCCCTCCTCCCCGAATACACATTCGAATAAAACCGCGCGTCCGTATCGCTGCCAAGATGCTGGCGCTGCTCCGACTCGGTCAGGTTGATCACCGACGCGGTCACCACCAGGTTGTCTCTCAAGTTGACCGAGGCATTGAGATCGATTTGATCGTACGGTTCGGAATAGATATTGAGGCCGGATTCCAGTCCCTCGACCTCTTCGCCGCGACGGTTGTAGGACGCACGCAGCAGCAGCCGTGAGGTCTCGTAGTAAATGGATGCATTGACTTGCGTCTTGGCGCTGCCGACCAGCGGCGAGGAGCCGATCACCTGGCCGTCGAGGCTGATATCGGTGACGGAGGTATCGTTGTAAGTAAAGTTGGCTTGAAAGCCGAGGCCAAACGACAGTGTGTGCTGCGTATAGATCTCGATGCCTTGTGACACGGCATCGGAGCCGTTGGCGACAGTCTCATACGGTTGCACCAGCACCGTCTGGCCGTCGACGACGCGATTGATATCGATGACCAGCGGCACGACGAAGTTCGACACTTCTTTGCGGAACAGCGTGGCACCGACCACCGAGCCCGGCGTGAAATACCATTCGATGCCCGTGTCGTATTGCCAAGCGATGAAAGGTTCGAGATCTCGATTGCCGCCTTCTCCAGACCATCCTTGACGCTCGCCGAACTGCAGGCGGTCCGCCTCCCAGGCGGCCGAGCGATTGGTGAGCTGTTGTTGCGCGCCTAGATCGTTATATCCAGGGCGTGCGAGCACGCGTGCCACTGCTGCTCGCACCAGCAAATCGTCGGTGAGGTTGTAGCTGATATTGAAGCTCGGCAGCAACTCGGTGTACGACTTGGTCTGGCTGGTCACCTGATTGACGATCCTCTCGCGCTGGTCTCTCGGGATGACGACAGGCAGACCCGGCGCGCACTCCACACCTTCCGATGTCACACCGCTCGCGGGACAGATCGCCGGCGGGCCGAACGGCCCGTCGGGTCCGTCCTGGTAATAATTGAGCAGATACGTCAGGCGGTCGGTCGACTCGCCCGACTGCTTGGTTCTCACGGCGCGAACGCCGAGGTTGCCGCGCAGGCGGCTCGTTTCGAAGTTGGCTTGCACATAGCTCGACCAGATCTTCTCGCCGATGTCGTAGATGAACTCGGTTTCGTCGACATCGTGCGGACCGTCGAAGGTCGCGTTGAGATAGTTCAGATACGATTTGAGATTGATGCCAGGGTACGTGCTGGTCGTGAACCCGCCCGGAATGTTTCCTATCGGCCGGCCAAGGAAGAACGACGGCAGCGCCACGGCACCTTGAGCGGAGTCCTGATAGCGCAGCCGCCGCGCGTCATCCGCATACCATTCCGTGCGTCCCGTTTCGCGATGGACTTTGGCATCGCGGTACTTCACGCCCACCAGCAGCGACCGCACGAAACTCTCAAAGCGCTGGCTGCCATCGAGCTGCGCATATTTCTGCTCGATCGAGCTGTTGATATACGACGAGCCGGTCGAGCCCGTATCGACCTGCGCGACGCCGTTCATCAGGTTGTCCTGGATCTGCGGCGAGAATCTCATGTTCAGCGAATTGCCAAACGACCACTGGCTGGAAACATTGCCGTTGGTGCCGATGGCATCGCCCGCAGCGTCGGTCGTCGTGAAGCGCGGCTTGGCCGCCATATTGAACCGCATCGACGGGCCGCCGGTCGCGCGCGTCTTGCCGAGCTTGAAGGACAAACTTCTCGCCTCTGCCTCCCACACGCCGCCCAGATCAAACGTGTTGGAAACGGCTTCTTCGCGGCTGTATTGGCCGGACAGCTGCGGCGTCTCCATCGTCTCCGCAGTGTTCGCGTAGCCGCCCGGCACATCGAAACTCGCCGACTGCAGGACGGTGCCGCTCGGATCGAACGTCGCTGCCGTAAAGAAAGGCCCGTAGCCCCATTCCGGAATCTTCAGCACGTTCGAAGTGAAGTCGCCTTTGAGCTCAAACCGGAAATAGTTTGCGGTGAGCTTCACGCTGTCGACAGGCTTCCATTGGGCCGTCGTCTGAATGCCGGTGCGCTCGCGCTCCTGATTCATGATCGACTGGTTGACCGACTGCGGCGCCCAGTAGCCCGAGTAATGATGACCATCTAACGTGGTCGTGCCGGTGCCCCACCAGTAGCTGATCGCATCGTCATTCGCATACGCGTTGCCGTGCACGTCGGTTGCCGGCTGCGTCTCGCGGGAATCGGTCCACCAGCGCCACGTCTCGGTCGACGCTTTCATCTCGCGATTGTTCCGCTTCTGGGAGGTTGCGCCGACCAGCACACCGAAAGTTTCTGCCTGATTCTTCCAGGCGATCTGTCCGGAGACCTGCGGATCGACGTCACGAGTGGTATCGCTGTCGGTGCCTTCGGCCGACAGGAATCCGGACCAGGCGGGAAGATCGAGTGGCTCGCGCGTGCGAAGAATGACGGTTCCGCCGACGCCGCCCTCATCGATGCGCGCCTCGGGCGATTTGAACACCTCGATGCTCGCAATCATGTTCGAGGGCAGCAGGATGTAATTGAACGATCGTGAAGGATCGGAGCTGTCGGCCGAGGCGATGTAATTGCCGTTCAGCTGCGTCAGCGTCAGGTCCGGCTGCAGGCCGCGAATGCTCACGCGGTTGCCCTCGCCGCCATCGCGTGTGATGACGATGCCGGGCACGCGCTGCAGGGAATCGGCTACATTTTTATCGGGAAACTTGCCGACGTCCTGGGCAGTGATGACATCGACGAATGCATTCGCCTCGCGCTTCTGGTCGAGGCTCGCTTCGATGGAATTGCGATAACCGGTGACGGTGACTTCTTCGAGCGATTCGCCACCATTGGCAGCAGCGGTCGCGGCTCCCTGCGCAAAGGCTGTCACCGCACTGAGCGTCGATGCGACGAGCATCGAGACTTGCGAGAACCTGAACGTCCCGTCCATTGCGACTCCCCCTTCCTTGAGGTCCGCTCGACCGGCACTACAGCGCTATTGATCCTGCGACGGTGACAATGTTGCTGTCAATGACAGCGATGGGACTGG
>CAMLEO010000068.1 GCA_946478975.1 uncultured Steroidobacter sp. | reverse complement strand
GATCTACACTATCAGCAACACTCTTTCCCTACACGACGCTCTTCCGATCTATGATTGCGGCGCCTTCGCCGACCACCAGCCCGTCACGATCGCGATCGTAAGGACGCGGCGTGAGGTGCGGCCGATCGTTGAGCCGGCTGGTCGCATACAACGTATCGAACGCCATCGCCTCGCTCTCACACAGCTCTTCGGCGCCGCCGGCGATCATCACATCCTGGCGGCCGAATTTGATCGCTTCGTAGGCGTAACCGATGCCCTGACTGCCCGACGTGCAGGCACTGGAAGTCGGAATGAGGCGACCCTTGGCGCCGAAAAAGATGCCGAGGTTGGCCGCAGCCGTGTGCGGCATCATGCGCACGTAAGAATTGGCGTTCAGTCCTCTGCTGTCGTTGTTGAGCACCATCCTCGCGAAATCTTTGATGTCCGGCGTGCTGCCGGTCGACGAGCCGCAGGCGACACCGGTTGCACCACTGGAAATCACGGGGTCGCCGGTCAACCCTGCGTCTGCAAGCGCCATCTCGGCAGATCGGACCGCGAGTTGTGACACTCGACCCATGCTCCGCAGCTGCTTGCGCGTCCAATTCGACGGCGGCGTGAATTCAACCGGCCCCGCCAGGCGCGTGTTCATGTCCGTGTAGCGATCCCAGGCGGTCATGTAGCGAATCACGTTTCGGCGTGCGCGCAGACCGGCGAGGATCTCGGGCCAGCTCGACCCGAGTCCGCACACGCCGCCCATGCCGGTGACGACCACACGACGCATCAGCACAGCCCTCCATTCACCGCGAGCACCTGGCGCGTGATGTATGAAGCGTCTCGCGACAAAAGGAATGAAACTGCGGCCGCGACTTCTTCAGCCGTGCCGGCACGCTGCGCCGGAATCGCCTTCAGGATTTCTTCCATCGGCACGTGCTCATCGACCATCTCGGTGCTGATCAGGCCCGGCGCGACGCAGTTGACGGTGATCTGACGTTTCGCGAGCTCGACGGCCAGCGCTTTGGTCGCGCCGATGATGCCGGCCTTCGCAGCGCTGTAATTCACTTGTCCGCGATTGCCGACCATGCCCGACACCGACGCCAATGTGACAATCCGCCCCGGCCCGCGTCGGCGAACCATCGGCATGATGACCGGCTGTAACACGTTGTAGAACGCATCGAGGTTGGTGCGCATCACGCCGTCCCACTGCTCCTCGCTCATCGCGGGGAACGCAGCGTCGGAATGAATGCCGGCGTTGCAAACGACGCCGTAATAACTGCCGTGCTGAGCGATATCAGCATTCAACGCCTGCACGCAGGCGGCGCGATCGGCGACATCGAATTGCAACACTCGCGCCTGGCGGCCGAGCGTTTTGATCTCGTTCGCCACCGCTTCAGCTTCGTCACGTCGCGAGCGGCAATGCACGACCACATCGAAACCGTCCGCCGCCGCGCGCAGCGCGATGGCCCGGCCGATGCCGCGACTGGAACCGGTGACGAGGATGGAATCGCTCATGCGGCGCAGAGCTTAGCAACCATGTCGAGCCGGCGCTCGGGTTCAGCGACGAACGGATTGGTTTCGTCCCACGCATAGCCGGCAAGAATCGCGCAGATCATGCCGCGAATCGCCGGCGGCTGGGTCTTCGCAAACATGATGTCCTGGAAGCGGCCGTCGTACCACGCCTTCACATAGGCGCGGAACGTATCGACACCTTTGCGCAGCGGGATCTCGAACTCATTGGTCCAGTCGACGCTCTCGCCGCGCAGCTGCTTGTCGAGCACTTTTGCCGCCATGCTGGCGGAACGCATCGCGATGGTGACGCCGGAAGAAAACACCGGATCGAGGAATTCCGCCGCGTTGCCCAGCAGAGCGAATCCTTTGCCATGCATGGCCTTCACGTTGGCGGCATAGCCGGACAGCTCGCGCACCGGCGTGTCCCACGCGGCCTTCGCCAGCACGCGGCTCAGAAACGGTTCTTCGCTCACGAGCTTGCGCAACCGTTCATCGAGCGTCGACGGATAGGTCGCAAAGAACTCCTTGCGCGCCACGCAGCCGAGCGAGCAGCGGCCGCCTTGGAACGGAATCAGCCAGAACCATACATCGCGATGCTGAGGATGAACGACGACCTGAATCTTGTTGCGATCGAAAGAATCCGGCGCGGCGCCATCGGCAACGTGAGTAAACA
Source organism: uncultured Steroidobacter sp. (assembly GCA_946478975.1). The sequence goes on along the minus strand of CAMLEO010000068.1, from coordinate 24,697 downwards.
CAGCGTTGCGCACCGGGAAGCTCGACGGCGTCTCCAGGTCGAGCAGCTTGGGCAGCACACGGCCGAAGCCGCTCGCGTCGAGAATGAACTTGCCTTCGACGTCACATTCCTTGCCGCTCACATCGACAGCTCGAACTCGCGGCCGCTCGCCGTTGAGATCGACCGCAGTCACGCGCGTTTCATAACGAATTTCGACGCCCTGTTTCTCCGCCTCGTCAGCGAGCACTTTGTCGAACACCGCGCGTTGCACCTGGAACGTCGTGTTCCGGCCCGGCGTGAATTTGTCGCCGAAGTCGAAGTCGCCATATTCGCTGCCACGCACGAACGCGGCGCCGTTCTTGAATTGAAATCCGGCGCGCTCGACCGCCGGCATCATGCCCGCCTCGTCGACGAAATCCAGGCAGTGCGCCAGCAGGCTCTCGCCGATCGAAAAGCGCGGAAACCGCTGGCCTTCGAGCACCAGAGTCTTCCAGCCGCGCCGATTCAACAAAGCCGAAGCGATGGCGCCCGAGGGGCCTGCGCCCACGATGATCACATCACACTGTTCCAAGCTCGTTCCTCATCTCAACGCACGTTGCACGCAGTCCAGCAGCGCTCGTGGTGTTGTAAATTGCAAGGCGCCGTTGGTGACATCGACAGCCACCTGGACGCTCTTGGCACGCGCCAGGCGTTCGCCGTCGGCACGCAGGACTAAATAGTTGAAGGCCAGCCGGTTTTCCCATTCGACCAGCGACGCACGCACGCGCAGCTCATCGCCGAGCCTCGCCGCGTGCACGTATTTGACGTGCATCTCCACGATCGGCCAGGCAAAGCCCGACGCGGTCATGGCCTCGAAGCCGAAGCCGATCTGGTTCATCAGTGCCCAGCGGGCGTTTTCCAGATATTTCAGATAGTGGCCGTGCCACATGACACCGACGATATCGATGTCGTGAAACGCGACGGTCGCCTCGATGGTCGCGTTGATCGCGCCTTCCTTACGCATTGACGTCGCGTTCGCGCACCCGACGTGCCGGCTTGTTGCGCGCGAACTTGCGCCACACCAGCACGGGCAAGCGAATCAACATTCCCAGCGTCAGGCGAACGTGCAGCGTGGTCATGCGCACGTTGTCGAGGAACATGCGGAAGTGCGACACGCCATCGAGCGGATACGACACACGCGTATCGATCCAGCGCATCGGCACCTGGGCCCAATGCAGGCGCACGATGATTTCCGAATCGAAATCCATGCGCGCGCCAATGTGACTGTGATCCATCAAGTCGAGCGCGGCGGCCAGCGGATACAAACGAAAGCCGCACATCGAATCGATGATGTCGAACGACAGCGTCTGCAGCCACACCATGCCGTGGGTGAGATAGCGGCCGTAGTAACGAGCTTTGGGAATGCTCGCATCGAACACCGGACGACCGCAGATCACTGCGTCCGGCGCTTCGCGCGCGGCCTCGACGAAACGACGCGCATCGCTCAACGCGTGCTGACCGTCGGCGTCCACCTGAATGGCATGCGTAAATCCCAACTTGGCCGCGGCATGAAAGCCGGTAATCACGGCCGCACCTTTGCCGCGATTGACTTCATGTCGCAGCAATGTGACTTCGGCCAGCTGGCTCAGGCGCTGCAGCTCCTGCGCGCAGGCCGGGCCGCAGCCGTCATCGACGAGCACCACGGGCAAGCCCTGGGCGCGCAGCGCCGACACCACGGTGCCGATCGCGTGCTCGTGGTTGTACACCGGAATGACAACACAAACGTTGAACACGTCAGTGACCTCAGCGACCGATCGTTTCACGCGGCTCAAGCATGCATGAGCCGCTGCATCACCGCCGCCAGGTCGCCTACAGTGCGTACCGAGCGGAAGTCTTCCGGGGTCACTTTGCGCCCCGTGTACTTTTGCACTTCGTCCATCAGGTCGACCACATCGATGCTGTCGATCTCCAGATCCTCGTACAGGCGGGCCTCCGACGTGACCTGCGCCGGCTCGAGCTCGAACAGTTCCACCAGGGTGGTGCGGATGCGTTCGAGGATTTCACTTTGCGACTGCATGAACTGCTCTGTTCGGACTGCTCTGGTCGGGTATGGAGTGGCCCGTGGCGTCTTCGGGAAATCCCTGTCCTCATCCTCGGGGAATAGCACGTCTGCGCGCGCTGCATCGGTGGCCGAGCGCCGGGCCGGAGTGTAATTGGCCGCGCCGGCACCGTACAGCTCAGCACATCCCTCCGCGAGACTACGCGCGGACGCGCGCTCCGGCCCGTGAATGCGTCAATTCCTGCTGAAAATGCTGGTGTAAATGCTCGTTGAACGCCCTCGACCCGATGGGTAACGGCGCCGGTCGATATGGACTTAAGTCCAGGTCGTCGCCGACCACCAGCGAGAAGTGCGGACGGCGTGCCGGAATGCGGTACCAGGGCTCGGATTTGGTCAGGGTGGTCGGCTCGCAGCGAATATAAACGGGCGTGACCGCGGCCGCGGCGCGGAGCGCCACGTTTGCAGCGCCCCGGTGAAACACCATCGGCTGATTCGGCCGCGTCCGCGTCCCTTCCGGAAAGATGATCAACGACTGCTGCTCTTTCAGGGCGCCCGCGGCGCCTTCGATCATGCCGGCCGCGTGGTCATTTGGAATGAACTCCGCGAGGGTGACAGCCCAGCGCGTCAGCGGATGACGCCACATGCCCTGTTTGACGACGCAACTCGCCTCCGGCATGAATGCCAGAAGAAACACCACATCGATGAGCGTGGGGTGATTGGCGACGACCAGCTGGCCCGGGCGGCCGAGGCGCTCGCGACCGTGGAACTCATACGTGAGCACCCCGCCCCGGCGCATGAATCCGATGAACAGGCGCAAACCCGCACTCATTACCGCGCGAGCGCGCCGCCGCTTCACATCGTGGGTGGCAGGGATGAGCTTCACGATCGGCAGCAGCACCGTGCCGACGATCAGCGCGCCGACTCCAAAGCTGAAGAAGCTGAGCCCCGTCATGAACAGGCGCCAATGCCACGCGTCCTGACGGCGCCCGGCGCGGTCGGAGCTAGCGGCTGTCCAATGAGGTTCGGCATTCATGGAGTGGAATTATGATGGCCCTGTCATGCACGGCAACTTTGGTGAAACGATCGTTCATTCAGACAGCGACCTCGCCAGCTGCGCGCTCTGGTTTGCCGACCCGGCCGCACAGGAGCTATTCGACGCTTCGTCGCTGTCCGTGTCCGATCGTGCGCGCCGAAGCTTGCGTCGCGAGCGCGAATTTAAAGTCAGTCGCGCCCTGAAAGCATTCACGCAGGCCGAAGCGCGCACGTTCAGCTTGAGTCACAGTGCCGGACATGCGGCGTTATTGATCGCGCCGACGGGAATGCGAGTGGGCGTGGATGTAGAAGCGATCCGTCCGCGCGATGTGTTGCGGATCGCGCGTTTTGCCTTCCATGAAGCCGAAGTTGCCGCCTTGGAGGCCGCCGCGGAGAACGAGCGCGGCGAGTTGTTCTACGTGCTTTGGACGCTGAAAGAGGCGCTGGGCAAAGCGCTCCAGCTGAACTTGATCGATGCGCTCCGACACTGCGTGTTCAGGCGAGACTTGAATGGCTGGCACGGGAGCGCGCCGACATCGTCGCCATGGTCGGCCCAGGTTTTCCGCGTGCGGGCCGACTTCGTGCTGGCCGCGGCTTACGTGGGTGTTGGCGAACCGCCGGCGTTGGCCCGGTGGGAGTGGCCGCCACAAGGCGCGGCCGAGTGGCCTGTTATTGCTGCTTGCGCCAGCGCTCGCGCAGCCGCTGCCGCTCCTCCGGCGTGAGCTGCTGAAACTGCTTGCGCAGCTGCTGGCGCTGCTCCGGCGGCAGGCTCTTGAAGCGCTTGAACATCTTGCGCAGTCGCGCCTGCTCGGCCGGCGGCAAGCTGTTGAACTGCCGGTACTTCCGCCGCAGCTCGCGCCGCTGCTCGACATCCAGCGACTGCCACTGCATGAAGCGCTGCTTCGCCTGTTGCCGCTGTTCGGGAGGCATGGTGATCCAGCGCTGCGCACCCTTCGCGAGCGCTTCCTGGCGGGCCAGCGGCAGATCGGCCCAGCGGGACTCGAACTTACCCAACAGCTTTTGCTGCTCAGGAGACAGCTGCTGCCAGCTGACGCCTGCGCCGCCCGCCTGCTCGGCCGCACCTGCCGGCACAGCCGTGGCCAGCAGCAGAGTCAGGAGCATCAGAGCCAACGCGGTCTTCATCGTTCATCCACAGCGGGTGGGTCCGCTTGCTTGGGCGGCTTGGAAGCCTTGCTCGGAGCCGGTGTCTTGCTCTCCGCCTTCTTGGCAGGCGCCGGATCCTTGGCCTCTTCCGGCTGCGCTACCAGCGTCCAATCGTCGTCATCACCTTCCATGTGGGCGAGATATTCCAGGAAGTCAGCGTCAAGTTGCTCCGGCTGCTCCGCCGCAGGCGCGAGCGCGCTCAACAGCACCAGAACACTCGCTGACAGGCCGCGAAACATCGGATCAGCCGGTACTGTTGCTGTCGGGCCCACTGGCTTCGGCCATCCAGGAGTAGAACTCCACGTCCTGAAGCAGCTCCAGGCTGTCGGCATCTGCGACGATATCGAAGTCATCGAGCGGCAAAGCGCCGGAGTCTTGGCTTGGCGCGGTGGTTTGGCGACCGGTCATCATCACGATAGCGATCACCACGGCCGCCGCGAGTCCGCCGAGCGGCGCGGCCAACCAGTAGCGGCGAGGCGCTGCCTTGTTCAGCTCGCTGAGCGCGTGTTGGCGCGCTTGATTCAGCCGAGATCGAGTGCGCGCGTCGAGCCGGCCGACGCTGTCTTCAAACAGCTCGCGGCTGCGCTGTTCGAGCGAGTCAGGTGCTGGATCGTTCACCATGCCGCCCCCAACTGCTCGCGCAGGGTATGTACGGCGCGGGAGTAGTGCGTCTTCACGCTGCCCTCGCTGCAGCCCATCGCCGAAGCCGTTTCCGCCACATCCAGCCCCTCGAAGTTACGCAACATGAACGCTTCCTGCTGCCGTCCCGGCAGTTCCGCGAGCGCCTGCTCCAGCTTCGCCATCGCCTGGTCGGTCGCGAGCAGCTCCTGCGGCAGCGGACCCGCGTCCGGAACTGCTTCGTACGGATCCGACGCTTCGTCTTCGTCCGCCTTCCAGCCCGGCAGCCAGCTCATGATCTTGGCGCGCACCTTCCGCCGCCGCTGATAGTCCCGCACCCGATTTTGCAGAATGCGGTAGAACAGCGGCCGCCATTCCTCGCTCGGCCGCTGCGCATAGCGCCGCGCCAGCTGCAGCATCGCGTCCTGTACGATATCCAGAGCATCGTCGTCGTGGCGCACGGCAATCCTAGCGATGCGGAAAGCACGTTTCTCGACGCTGACTAGAAAGCGGTCCAGCGTGCGCACCTGATCCAGAGTCTGTTCCTCCACGGCGGCCCGGGGCTCGCCCTGCCCGAGGTTGAGCAGCGGCCAGGCTGAAAGCGGCGGGAGAGTAGCAGAGAGGCGCATGCGTTCTGACAAACCTCGAGGCACAGCAAGGGGCTGTACTGCTTGCAACGCCGCCGCGCGTTAGAGGTTGACAACCGCAGGTTGGCTTCGGAGCCAACCGACCAAAATTTGAGCAATCGCCAAAGGCGTCCGTGGATTGAGCACTTGAGCCGTTTCACCCCAAACAATGCACAGAGTTGTCCACAGGTTTTGTGCATAGACCGGGCGCCCTTTCTCGGCGTCGCGGTCGACACGCCGCTCCGGCAGCTGTTCGACTACCGCGCTCCCGCCGATGGTCCGGTTGTCTCGCCAGGACATCGAGTGTGGGTGCCGTTCGGTCGACGCCGCGTGGTTGGCGTAGTTGTCGAGGCTCGCGATCAGAGCGAAGTGCCCGCGGACAAACTGCGCGCGGCATTCGAAGCTATCGACGAAGAGCCGACGTTCGATGCTGAGTTACTCGCGCTGCTCACGTGGGCTGCTGATTACTATCGCCATCCCGTCGGCGAAGTGCTCGCGTCTGCGCTGCCTGTGTTGTTGAGAAGCGGCGCGCCCGTTCGCGAGGAGCAGTTTTTGTGGCGACTCACCGCGCTCGGCCAAGCGGAAGCGCTCTCGAAGCTGCCCGCGCGCTCGGTCCGTTTGCGGGCGATCGCTGAATATCTAACAAATCACACGCAGGCCGCCGCTTCGGAAGTCTTGAGCGCAACCGAGAGCCCGCTGTCCGCGCTTCGCAATCTCGAATCGCGCGGATATGTCGAGCAGTTCGCTCGTGAGCGCTCCGCGCCGGCGCCGGTATCCGTGGTCCGCGAAGGCCCTGCGCTTAACGACGCGCAAAGCGCCGCGGCCGAGCGCATACAAAACTCGCTCGGACGATTTGTCTCATATCTGCTGTACGGTGTGACCGGCAGCGGCAAGACCGAAGTGTATTTACACGCGATCGACGCGGTTCTCGCGCGCGGCCAACAAGCGCTGGTGCTCGTGCCTGAAATCGCGCTCACTCCGCAGCTCATCGCGCGCTTTCGCGGGCGGTTCGATGCGCCGCTGGCGGTGCTGCACTCGGGATTGAACGATACCGAACGTTTGGCTGCGTGGCGCGAAGCCCGCGAAGGCACCGCGCGCGTCGTCATTGGCACGCGCTCCGCGATCTTCAGCCCGCTGCGCAATCCCGGCCTCATCATCATCGACGAGGAACACGACGCTTCGTTCAAGCAACAGGACGGCTTCCGCTATTCCGCGCGCGATCTCGCACTGGTGCGCGCTCAGCGATTGGGAATTCCCGTCGTGCTCGGTTCGGCCACGCCGTCATTAGAAACATTAGCGCGCGCTCAGAAGCAGCCCGAAACTCTGCTGCGACTTTCCGAGCGCGCCGGCAGCGCGCGGCCGCCGCAGGTAGCTTTGATCGACCTGCGCAAGAACGCAGTGACGCAGGGCATTTCCACCCCCGCCATCATGGCGATCCGCCGTCACCTGGACGCGGACGGCCAGATCATGATTTTCATCAATCGCCGCGGTTATGCGCCGGTGTTGTTTTGCCCGGCCTGCGGATGGTCGGCGCACTGCCGCCGTTGCGACGCGCATCTGACCGTTCACGGTCGCGGCGATCTGATCTGCCATCACTGCGGCGCCCAGGAACCGCTCATCGATGGCTGTCCAAATTGTTTCGCTGAAGTAAAGCCGGTCGGGCAGGGCACGGAGCGCGTCGAGGAAACTTTGCAGCAGTTGTTTCCGAAGGCGCCGCTCGCCCGCATCGATCGCGACAGCATGCGGCGGAAGGGTGAGTTGGAAGCGACCTTGGCGCGCGTGAATCGCGGCGAAATCCGCATCCTGGTCGGCACGCAGATGCTGACCAAGGGCCACGACTTTCCAAACGTCACGTTGGTGGTCGTGCTGAATGCCGACCAAGGGCTGTTCAGCACCGACTTCCGCGCGCCGGAGCGATTGGCACAAACCATCGTGCAAGTCGCGGGACGTGCGGGGCGCGCCGAGCGGCCGGGCGAAGTGCTGATTCAGACGGAATATCCCGATCATCCGCTGCTGACGCTGCTGCTGTCGGGCGGTTACGCCGCGTTCGCCACCGGCGCGTTGACAGAACGTGAACAAAGCGGCTGGCCGCCATACGCCCGAATTGCCTTGGTGCGCGCGGAAGCAAGCTCGCAGCACGAGCCGATGCAATTCCTGCAGGCGGCGCGCCGCGCGGCTGAAAAACATGCTGTGCGGGATGTCCGACTGCTGGGCCCCGCGCCCTCGCCCATGGAGCGGCGTGCGGGCCGTTTCCGCGCGCAGCTGCTGTTACAAGCGCCGACTCACTCGCCGCTGCAACGGTTCATGAGCGCATGGCTGCCCGTGATTGCCGCGCTTCCGGAAGCTCGCCGCGTGCGCTGGTCCATCGACGTCGACGCGGCCGAGTTAAATTGATGTGCACTGACTGTTTAGATTTATACACAGCCAGTATAGGGTAGACTTCCGCGCACCCCGGACACTGCTTTTTTCGTTGTGAAAATCCAGATCGAACGCCTCGTGCAGGCCGCGCTTGCCACCTTGCCGGCCGACATTCTTCCCGCGGACATCGTGCATCCGAGCGTGGATGTCGAGCGCACGCGCGATGCCGCACATGGCGATTTCGCAACCAACATCGCGTTGCAGTTGGCCAAGCCCGCGCGGCGTAATCCGCGGCAGCTGGCGCAGGCCATTCTCGAAGCGATTCCCGCGAGCGAGCTGGTGAGCAAGACCGAGATCGCCGGCCCCGGCTTCATCAATTTCCATCTGTCGCCGCGTGCGTATCAGGAAGAGCTGTCGCGCATTTTCGATCTGGGCCCCGCATACGGTTACACCAAGCGTGGCGCCGGCCAGAGCGTCGTGGTGGAATTTGTCTCGGCAAATCCGACCGGTCCGTTGCACGTGGGTCACGGCCGGCAAGCCGCCCTCGGCGATGCGCTCGCATCGCTGCTGCAGTCACAGGGACATCCTGTCAGCCGCGAGTTCTACTACAACGACGCTGGCGTGCAGATTCAGAACCTCGCGCTTTCCGTGCAAGCCCGCGCGCGCGGCCTGAAGCCGGGCGATGAAGGTTGGCCGGAAGCAGCGTACGCCGGCGAATACATTCAAGACATCGCAGACGAATACGCCGCGCGGAAAACCGTGCACGCGTTCGACGGCGAGCCGATCCGCGCGAGCGGCAAGATCGACGACCTCGACGCAATCCGCCGCTTCGCCGTCACGTGCCTGCGCCACGAGCAGGACATCGATCTGCAAAAGTTCGGCGTGCGCTTCGATACTTATTACCTGGAATCCAGCCTGTACAGCGACGGCAAAGTCGAGTCGACGGTGCAAGGCCTGGTCGCGAGCGGCCACACGTACGATAAAGACGGCGCGCTCTGGTTGCGCACCACCGACTTTGGCGACGACAAAGATCGCGTCATGCGCAAGTCGGACGGCACGTACACATACTTCTTGCCCGACGTCGCGTATCACGTGACGAAATGGCAGCGCGGCTTCTATCGCGCGATCAACGTTCAGGGCACCGATCATCACGGCACCATCGCGCGCGTGCGCGCGGGCCTGCAGGCGCTGAACATCGGCATTCCCAAGGGCTATCCCGACTACGTCCTTCACAAGATGGTGAAAGTGATGAAGGGCGGCGAGGAAGTGAAGATCTCCAAGCGCGCGGGTTCGTATGTAACGGTGCGCGACCTGGTGGATTGGGTGGGCCGCGATGCGTTTCGCTTCTTCCTGGTCTCGCGCAAGGCGGACTCGGAGTTCGTGTTCGATATCGATCTCGCGCTCGCTCAGAGCGAAGAGAATCCTGTGTACTACGTGCAGTACGCGCACGCGCGTGTATGCAGCGTGATGCGCCAGCTGCAGGAAAAGGGCCTCACGCACGAGCGCGGCGTCGGCGAGGACAACGTGGACCTGCTGATCGAACCGCATGAGAAGGCGCTGATCCGCCGGCTCACCTACTATCCCGAGCTGCTGGAAAAGGCCGCGCAGGATCTGGAGCCGCATCAGCTCGCGCACTACCTGCGCGAGCTCGCCGGCGATTTCCACACGTACTACAACGCGCACACCTTCATCGTCGAGGACGTGAAGCTGCGTAACGCGCGGCTGAACCTGGTCTGCGCGACCCGGCAGGTGCTGGAAAACGGCCTGAAGCTGCTGGGCGTGTCCGCGCCCGAGAAGATGGAATCGAAGAAAGCAGCAACAGCTGGTGAGGAATAGGACTCGGGCGCAAAATACACGCCCAGTCATTCAGCACGTTCGGGTTACTGTTCGGTTCCATGCCTCGCGACTACAAAAATTCCAAGCGCCGCGCCGGCGGTTCGTCCGGGTTGTCCGGCATGGCTGGCTTCGTCTGCGGTTTGGCCCTCGGCCTCGCCGTCGCGCTCGGCGTTTACATCTACGATCGCCGCACGGAAGTCCGCCTCGCCCAGCAGCCCAACGCACCGATGACCCGCGACGACGCGCCGGACCAAGGCAAGCCCGCGCCCAAGTCACAAGAAGAAGGCGAAGCCCAGCAGTTCGACTTCTACGACATGCTGCCGAAATACGAAGTCGTGATCCCCGAGCAGGACGGCAAAGGCGGCTCCCCGCCCGCCGTCGTCACCGGCCCGGTGGAGAAGCCCGGCGCTTATATCCTGCAGGCAGGCTCGTTCCGCAATAACAAGGACGCTGATCGAGTCAAGGCACTCATCGCCATGCAGGGCGTGGAATCTAAGATTCAGAAAGTCACGATCGATAAAGATACGTGGCACCGGGTGCGCATCGGGCCGATTACCAACCTGCAGCAGCTGGAAGATACGAGAAGCAAGCTGCGACAGGCGCAGATCGATGCGCTGGTCATTCGCGTGGGCGAGTGACGCCATGCTCAGCCGCACGGCCGAGCAGAACATCTCTTTCTCGAACGTTAGTTGCCATCGCTGCTGCTTTCTCGAATTCGGCAGCAGCTGCTGCGTGCCTTCCTAACTTCGACAGCAGATCGCCACGAACAGCCGGCACCAGATAATAATCCCGAAGCGCGGGATCCTCGGCCAACTCATCCACCAGCAGCAATCCCTCCGCGGAACCATATGCCATCGCGATCGCGACAGCGCGATTGAGCTCCACCACGGGCGAGCCCGTTAACTCCACCAGGGCGTCATAAAGAGCAACGATGCGCGGCCAATCTGTTTCCTCCGGCGCGCGAGCGTCCGCATGACAACCCGCAATGGCTGCTTGAAGTGTGTAAGGGCCAAGCGGTTGATGCATGGCTTCGGCACGGCGAAGCGCATCGAGCCCGCGAGTGATGAGCAAACGGTCCCACTTCGTTCGGTCCTGCTCGAACAACAGCACCGGCTGGCCAGCAGGCCCGGTTCGCGCTCTGAATCGCGACGCCTGCAGCTCCATCAACGCGAGCAGGCCGAGAGCTTCCGCTTCCTCCGGCACCAGCCCGACCAGAATTCGCCCGAGGCGGATTGCCTCCTCGCACAGATCGACGCGCAGCCAGTCTTCACCTTCGGTGGCCACGTAACCTTCGTTGAAAATGAGATAGATCACCTCCAGCGCCGGCGGAATTCGTTCGCGCAGCTCGTTACCGTGTGGCAGCTCGAATGGCACCTTCGCTTCACTCAGCGTCCGCTTCGCACGCACGATTCGCTGAGCCACCGTGGCTTCGCTGCTGAGAAAGGCGCGAGCGATTTCAGCCGTCGACAGGCCGGCCACCAATCGCAATGTCATGGCGACTCGCGCATCCTTCGAGAGCACCGGGTGACATGCGATGAGTATCAGACGCAGAACATCGTCATCGACTGTATTGTCGAGCGTCTCCACATCGAACGTGCATGACTTCGCCGTCGTGCGCTCGATCTGGATGTGCTTCTCATCCATCATCGCGCGTCGCCGGATGTCGTCCACTGCTCGATTCTTTGCAGTGGCCATCAGCCACGCGCCAGGATTCTCGGGAATGCCACTCTCCGGCCAGCTCTGCAGCGCCGTGAGCAATGCTTCGTGAGCAAGATCTTCAGCGCGCTCGACGTTGCGAACCAGGCGCACGAGCCCGCCGATCAGTCGGGCAGACTCGATGCGCCACACAGCTTCGATGGCATTGCGCGTCGGCGTGTCCGCTTCACGCATGACCGCGACTCTTCAGGTTTGCTTCCGCTCGATGTCCGCCCGAAGTCGCTCCGCCTCGGCGCGCAGCTCGGGAGTAAACGCCTCGCCGAACACCTCTGCGTATTCGTCCACGCCGATAATGGGCCGGATCTCCAGATCGCTATCCTCACCCGGCATGGGATTGGGACAACGCCTCGCCCACTCGACCGCCTCGTCCATCGAGCGGACCTGCCAGATCCAGTAGCCGGCGATCAGCTCCTTGGTCTCCGTGAAGGGACCATCGACCACGGTGCGCTTCGATCCTGAGAACCGGATGCGCTTGCCTTTAGAGCTCGGATGCAGCCCGTCGCCCGCGAGCATGATGCCCGCTTTCACCAGCGCCTCGTTGTATTCGCCCATTTCCCGCACCAATTGCTCGGTCGGCGGGGCTCCCGCCTCGCTGTTCTTGGTGGCTTTGACGATTACCATCACTTTCATCGTTTGCTCCTCTGGTTCACACCGCGGCGGATCGCCTGGTTTGCAAGACGACGAATGAGGGCCGTGCGGATCGACACGGCGACGGAAGTTTTTTAAGTCAAGCCTCGTCGCGGGCGGAGGCGTGGCGGGTTAATTGCGCTGCTCGGTTGGATCGGCGTGAGCGGTCACTCCCTCACGCGTGAAGTTGAACTTCACCAACATCGTTCGCTGCCCTTCAGAATCCGCGGGCGCAAACGTCCACTTCTTGGACGCGTCGAGGGCGAGCCGCTCGAAGTATCGGCTCGGGCCGCCATCCTTCGCGACGGCGTCAACCACGTCGCCCTGTTTGCCAATGGTCGCGAGAACGGACACGCGGACCGTTCCGGTAATGGTGTTCAGCGCGCTTTGCGGGACCTTCGGCATGACTTCGTTGGTCGCGGACAGCGATGCGTCCTGGGCCGGTCGCGGCTCTGGCGCGACGGTCGCTGGCTCTGCTTGCTCAGGTTTGACCGCCGGCGGCGCTTCGCCCGAGCTCGCCGCGCTTGTTTCCATTGCGGGCTGCGGTTCGACCGCGGGCGGCGCCTCGGCTGTGGGCTGCGGTTCGCTCGCGCGCTGCGCCTCTATCGCTGGCTCCGGAGCAGGCTGCGATTCAGTCACAGGCACCGGCGCCGGCTGTTCGGCAACAACCGCTGGCGCCGTGGCCGAGCTGGACCTGAACGTGCTGATCGCAAACCACACGAGCAGCGCCCCAGCGATCGGCCCGCCAATCAGCAACAGCGCACTCTTGCTCACACGCCATTGGACAGAATGTGGCGGCTCTGGCTCCGGCTCCGGCGGAGGCAGCGGCTCAGTTATCGCCGGCTGGATATCAGACAAAGTGTCCAGCTGAGGCCGAACCTCAGATTCAGCCGCTGTCGGGTTGTCGTGTTGGTCTGTCACACCGCTCTTTATCCTCAATCTGGGCAGCGCACGCAACCGGGTAGGCGCCGATGCGGACCAACGCTGCGCTTTGACAGCACGACGGCTTCGGCCTCAATGTCGCCGTCATCCTGGATGTGAGCCGGCCCGCTTTTTTAGGAAGTGGTACATCAGCCCCAAAAGGCTGCACCTCCGACAATCAGATATGCCGGCGCAAAGATCACAATGACTGGAGACATCGAACTCGCTGAACGCACCAGTCCTTCGATATAAAAGAAATATGTGAAGATCAGCATAGCCAATGCCGTCGCACACCCAGACGCCATCCGGCGCCCTTCGATCCCCCACGGAAGCATCAAACTTACAGCACATATGAGGTATGGAGCCGCAACCCATATATAAATGGGATGCCACACGTAGTGACCTGCGGCGTGGCACAGTGCGTAGATCGCAGTTGTCGCAGCGACGGCTAAACTACCAAAAGCTCCAACCTTGGCTTGACTCGGTGCCCTCATAGGATATTCAAGCTATCGGCCAAACATACCTCTCAGAGAGGAAATTCCGACATTCAAGCTTCTGCCAAAGTTCCTGCGCTGCGTATCCCTGGCATTGTCAAATGGTCCCTGACCAAAATTATCGACAGCCCAATGGTAGTTTTTCCCCCATCCCTCGCACGCAATTCGCATCTGCAAGTTCCCGAACCTAGCGCACTTCTTACGGACACAGTCACCAAATCGACTGTCGCACTCGTCCCTGGTGGGGGCAGGCTAGGCGGCATTCGCACGCACCCATCGCCGTCATAGCACCGGTCGTGCTCTCTGCAACAATCTGCGAACCAGAGATCTGGAACCACCTCACTCCAGCCTGAACCACACGCAAGGCCAAGTGCGTCTGTGTGAGCCAGGGTGTTGGCTCGCGCGTATAGATACGGGTTTGGCTCACCAAACGGCCCGGCTGGATCCGCGTGAACGTACCTTCCCGTCGCGGGGTCATAGTCTCTGAAGTAGTTGTAATACAGCCCTGTCTCCGGGAGATACATTTGCCCCGGGAACCGCAGATTGAATACAAAGGCACCAGCGCCACTAGGATCCTCGTTGGGCGCTTGGGCCCCGAAGGCATCTGAATCCCAACGCCAGCGTGTCGTGTTTGCGTTTGCGTCCGTGATAAGCCGAGGCGTATTCAAGTGATCGCTGTGGATGTAGTAAACATCCACTCCGCCGCCGGTCTTCGGGCGCAGGGTCGCGAGTGGAATGTCACCTAGCCAGACGATCTCTTCAGACAGCGCGCCGCTGCCGCCATAGATGCCGAGCACGTGGCCGGCATCATCGTAGTAGTAGAGTGCTGATGTGCCTTTCTTGATGAGCTGCCCGAGCGCGTTGTACGTGTAGTTCGTCGTGACGCCGCTCTTGGTCAAGCTCTTCATCCGCCCACGGTTGCTGTACGTGAACGTGATGCCGTCGAAGCTGGTCGTGTTGCCGGCATCGTCGTAGCCGTACGTGCGCGTAAGCGCGCCGGACGTGCTGGCTAAACGATTGCTGTTGGGATCAATCGTGAAGGTGGACGCGCCCGACCCCGTCTGCGTGAGACGGTTGCCGTTGGCGTCGTAGACGTAGCCCAGCGCCGTGCCGGTTTTGGTCGAACTGGTGAGGCGATCGAGATCGTCGTAACCGTAGGTCCAGCTCAGCGATGAGTCGGTTGCATCCGTGATGCCGGTGATGCGGAAGGCATCGTCGTAGCTGTAGGTCTTCAGACCGGCGCTGTCGATTTGCGTAATCTTTCCGTCGTCATCGAACGTGCGCACGGAAAGCGTGCCGTTGCCCCAAGTCCATTGCCGCACCGGGCCGAACGGCTCATAGAGCACATTCGTGACGAGTGGTGTGCCGTTCACGCTGACACTGGTGATCTTGCCGTTGGTGTAGCCGTAGGTGATGAGCTGGCCGGAGGGCGTCGTCATGCTTTGGCGCAGGCCGTTGAGATACGAGTAGCTCGTGGTCTTGCTTACGGAGCCGACGGTCTGAGTCGCCGTGAGAACACGGCCTTGCTCGTCGTAAGTCCAGGCGAGCGAATGATCAGCGTCAGACACACCGGTAAGCCGGCCCTTGCCGTACGTGCCTGCGTCGTAGGAGCACGTGAGTGTTTAGTCGGCGCTCGCAACCAGGTACCGACGATGTGACAGTCTTTCCTGATCTCAATCACTCAAGTCACGACGGGATTTCGCGGGCACGCGATGACCTCTGAAAAGCCATACGAGAGCCACAGCGATAACGGCACCCACGCCGCATCCGTACAGCGCAGCGGCTCCGCTGGGATCATAGGAGCCTTTATCGCCAATCACTGCTCCTACGATGCCGCCCGTGCTGCCCCATAGAAGCATTCGTTTGAGCACGACTGACCCTCCTTTGGCTTGTACACAAATAAGTGATGACGCGATCGTTGGGATTTGAGGAGATCAGTGGGTGTTTGTCACAACACTCAGCTGACTCAGTCACTATTCGGCCAGACGAGAACCCCTCTCGCATCCTCCGACAACCCCGTGAGTGGAATCGACTCTTCCTTCTCATTTGTCGATATCACAACGTGAACCCACGCCTCGCGAGACTGAGCAAGCATCGAGCGATCGACACGCATCGAGTTGAACCCGTGTCGAGCCAACGCGCGGTCGACGGCGTCTGCCTGCGCGGCGTTGAGACTGTCCCAGGATCCACGGAACAGGCCGATGAATGTTGCAAGCTCCGGACGACCGATCCGGGTTCGGAGCGGCACGAAGTAGCCTTCTGCTTCGGGATGCTCGCAGGCGAAGCCGGCCGCCTGCGTGGAATATCGAATGCCGGTGGGCGCTTTGACGATGAGGCCCAGGTCAGGGAAAGCGTCCAGATCGACGAGCGGGGACATCGCGCCAGTCACGACCGAGACCCCGCACTCATCGAAGTTTTTATTAGTCTTCCGCCAGCTGCCTGAAATCCACCCCCAGCGATCTCAGCTTCCGATACAAATGCGTCCGCTCCATTCCCACTCGCTTCGCCAGCTGCCCCACCTTGCCGTTGCAAAGTATCAGCTGCTGCTGCAAATACGCGCGCTCGAAATGTTCGCGAGCTTCGCGCAGAGGCAGAGCTAACAAGTCTTGTTTGACGAGCGGCTCATTGGTCGGCGCGTGCGCCGCGAGCTCGCGTTCGATTTCTTCGAGGCGGATCTCTTCTTCGCCGCCGAGGATCAGCAGGCGCTGTACGAGATTGCGGAGTTCGCGAACGTTGCCGGGCCACGGGTAGTTGCGCAGGCGGTTCTGGGCGGCGACGCCGAAGCGGCGGAACGGCAGATGCTGCTCGTCGACGAGACGATCGACATAGTGGCGCAAGAGATCAGGAACGTCCTGTGAGTAATCGCGCAGCGGCGGCACGTTCAAGGTGATGACGTTCAAACGTGACAGCAGTTCGAGGCGCACGCCCGTGCCTTCCGCATTCAAGAAGCGCGAAGTTGCGGAGCCGATGATGCGCACGTTGATGCCGACCGGCGTCGCGCCGCCGACGCGTACGAAGCTCTTTGTTTCCAATGCGGACACGAGCAGGCCTTGCGCTTTGGGCGGCAGATCTTCGACGCCATTGATAAACAACACGCCGCCCGCGGCCTGCTCGAACACACCGGCGTGGACGCCGTTTGAATCTTCCGTGCCGTGTAACGCGGCGGCAGCGCCTTCGTCGCTCACGCCTGTGGCAACGAGCTGCACGAACGGCGCGGTGGCGCGAGGGCTCAGCGAATGTATGTAACGCGCGAACGCTTCGCGCCCGCTGCCGGGTTCGCCGACGATGAGCACGGGTGTTTCATGAGGCGCGACTTGTTGAACTTGTTCGCGCAGCGCTGCCATCGCGCGGCTCTTGCCGACGGGCGCAATCAGCGGCGGCACTAAAGAGCGTCCGCTGAGGCGTTTGTTACGACCCGAGTCGAGCGCACGCTCCACGGTACGTAACAACTTGGCGAGGGACAGTGGCTTCTCGACGAAATCGAATGCGCCGAGTCGCGTGGCTTCGACCGCGGTTTCGACGGTGCCGTGACCAGACATCATCACGACCGGGCACGAAGTCCCGTTCGGCTGCACCCATTCGCGCAGCAGAGTGATGCCATCAGTGTCCGGCATCCAGATGTCCAGCAGCACCAAATCCGGGTCGTGCTGAGCACGCGCGGCGCGCGCTTCGGCGGCGTCCGCGGCGACGTCTACTTCATAACCTTCATCCGCGAGGATCTCCTTCAAGAGCCCACGGATTTCGCTTTCGTCATCGACGACTAGTATGCGCGCTGCACTCATGCCCGCTCCCTCCTCGGTCCGGTACGCCGTTCACGCATCGGACCGCCACCGCGTACCGCGGTCAACGGTAGTTCGATGCGCACCCGCGCACCCCCTGTGCGCACATTATCCGCATCTATGGCGCCACCGTGTTCTTCGACAATCTTTTTCACGATCGCGAGCCCCAGACCCGTGCCTTTCGGTTTGGTCGTTACATAAGGATCGAAGACCTGGCCGATCACATCCGGCCGGAATCCCGGTCCATTGTCCTCCACCACGATCTCGGCGGCGCGGCCGCCCGGCAGACCCGCGGTGGTCATGCCCTGTTCGAGCAACCGCGTGGTCACGCGCACGGACGGATTCGGCACGCCTTCCAACGCCTCCCAGGCATTGGCCAGCAAATTATGGATGATCTGCCGCATCCGGCCACGATCGGCTTCGATTTCCGGCAGCGGCTGCAACTGCAGGCTGGTGCCCGGCCGGCCCGGCGCCCGATACAGCTCCGCCACTTCGCCGATCAGCTGGTTCAGGTCGAAGCGTGACACATCCATCTCCGGCGCGCGCGCGTATTCGCTGAAGGCGTTGACCATCTCCTTCATCGCCTCCACCTGCTGCACGATGGTGTGCGTGGCCCGATCCAGCATCTGACCCTGCGCCTCGTCGATGTGGCCTAGCAGCTTACGACGCAGGCGCTCGGCCGAGAGCTGAATTGGCGTCAATGGGTTTTTGATTTCGTGCGCCAGGCGGCGCGCGACCTCGCCCCAGGCGGCATCGCGCTGTGCCTGTAGCAGCGTCGTGATGTCGTCGAACACGATGACGAAGCCGCTCGGCGTCTGATCTTCACCGGACAGCGCGGTGCACGCGCACATCAGGATGCGGCGGGTGGAATCGCCTTGAAGCACGAGCTGCTCGCGCCACTCGGTCTGGCCGCTTTCCAAGTGCGTGCTGCATGCGGTCTGGAACTGTTCGAACAGCGCGCTTTCCAGGCCTGTCTGCGCCAACGGCTTGCCGATGAGCGCTTCAACTTCGACGCCGAGAATCGAACACGCGGCCTGGTTCGCTGTGCGGATCGTGCGGTCTGCTTCCAAGGAAATTACGCCGGTCGACAACCTCGCCAGAATGACCGCGAGATTGGCGCGCTCCGCTTCCACCGCCTGTTGCACGAGCCGCGTCTCTTCGCGTGCCCGCGCGAGGCGCTTGGTCATGTCATTAAAGGAATGGACCAGGATGCCCATCTCGTCATGCGAGGTCAGCGGCAACCGCAAATCGAAATCGCCTTTCGCGACCGCGC
Source organism: uncultured Steroidobacter sp. (assembly GCA_946478975.1). Next base: position 6,236 of record CAMLEO010000068.1, on the reverse strand, counting down.
GCGTACCTGCGACCAAGTCCTGGATCGGACGCACCAATCGTCGCGCGGCCCAGAACGCGCCGTACAGCGCGCCGAACAAGGACAACAGCAGCACCAATGTCAGCGTGAGCGTGAAGCTGGATTTCAGCGGTTCGCGCAGGCGCGCCTTCTCGCCGTAACGCTGATACGAAGCCTCGACTGTATCCGCAAGCTCGCCCAAGCGCCGTTCGATCGGATAGATCGCCTCTAACATGCGCATCTCATCGCCGGGCAATACCTGCGGCACACGCACGGCGGTGCGCACGAGATAACCACCGCCCGAGACTGGATCCAGAGCCACGTAGTCGCGGCCCTGCCGCACTTGCATGGTCATCTCATCGGTCAACGGTGACGGCATCTCGCCGATGCGATCCGAACTGGTCGCGATGATGCGGCTGTTGGAGCCGAGCAGCGTCAGCTCGGTCGCCTGGTTTTCCTGCCGCAGCTCATCGAGTCTGCGAATTGCATCTGCGCGCGCGGGGGCAATGCGCGCGGCCACAGCGCGTGTTCGTTCCAGATATTCGCGCATGCGCAGATCGAGCGCGGCGCGTGACAATGTCAACGCATCTTCCAGGCCCTGGCGAATCTCGACGTGGAACCAGCTGTCGATGCCGCGGTTGAGAAACACGATCGAGAAATAGAAGACCAGCAGCAGCGGCGCCATCGCGAGCGTCGCCGACATCCACACCATGCGCGCTTCGAGCCGTGAGCCGACCACGCGCTTGCGCCAGTCGCGCACCAGCTGCAGCAGCCGGCCGCCAATGAGAATCAGCAGCACGAGCAAGCCGGCGACGTTGACGCCGACGATGAAGGGATGGAGGTCGCTGAAGTGCGCGGACTGTTGCACGGTCTGCGCCATGATCAGCAGCGCAGCCACCCACAGCCCCGATCCGATGAGCACCAGGATCGAGACCAGTGTGCGTTTCAGAGTTGCGGCGACCATGTGTACCACTCGCTGCGCTGTCGCCAGTCGTCCGACCAGAACAGCACGAAGCGCAAGGCATCGGGCATTGTGCGCACATCCAGATTGCCGCGCACACTGATTTCGTGGTGCCGGTTCGGCCACACCAGCGACTGGTCGAGGATGGGCAGGCGGCTGATCACGCGCATCGCGTCGAGCGCGGCATCGAGCGTTGCATAGGACGCCTGCTGGCCGCTATTCAGATTGCGCACCAGGTAGCGTTCGCTCAAGGCGCGGTAGGCGAGTTCGTAATACTGGTCGAGGGTGGCGACCGTCTCGTCCAGCCAGTAATTGCGCTGGCGCTTGACGACGATCTCCAGATGCAGCGTGAGCGGCACGCCTTCGCGAATGGCCGCGCGCGCGCCTTCAGGCAGATCGAAGTTAAGCGTGGCGTTCAGCTCGTAAACGCGATCCGCGGGCTCGATATAGGCGGAGCGGACTTCGAAGCGCGTCTCGGCTGCTGCGACACCGTGGTACGCGCAGCTCAACAGCACCAGCGCCGCGGCAATGAACCATGCCACCGGCCGCCGGACTGTGTCCGGCCCGCCGAGGCAGAGCGCGCTGCGCCAGGTTGGGCTTGCCGCCACGAAAGGATCCTTAACCGAAACCGAGATTACGGGCCTGTGCCGGGAAGTGCTTTGTTGGTCGACTTCTCGAGCACAGCATAATAAAAACCATCCATCCCGGCGGCCCGGTCTGCGTTCATCCTCGCAGGGCCTGGAGCAATTCGTAAGCCGTGAACACCCGGCTCCGTTCCCTCGCGCAGGGCCTGCGGCAGGAAAGCTCCCAGCGCGTTCAACCTGTCGTTAGTTGCGTCCCGCGCGGTCGGCTCGTCGGCGAGAAACTGCGCGATCACCGCGGTGGTTTCAGCCTGCAAGACCGAGCAGCTTGCATAGACCAGCCGGCCCCCAGGCAGCAGCAGCGGCCACAAGCTGCGCAACAACTGCGATTGGCGTGCCGCCAGCGCCGCGATGTCATCGCTCCGGCGCAGCAGCTTGATGTCCGGATGGCGGCGGATCACGCCCGTGGCTGAACACGGCACATCGAGCAGGATGCGATGGAACCGCTGGCCGTCCCACCAGCGCGTGGTCTCGGCGGCATCGCTCGCGACGATCCGCGCGGACAAACCCAATCGCTGCAAATTCTGCTGGACGCGTTCCAAGCGCTCCGAAGAGAGATCGACCGCGGTGAGCGCGGCGAGTTCAGGCGCGAGTTCGAGCAGATGTCCGGTTTTGCCGCCCGGCGCGGCGCATGCGTCGAGAATGCGCTCGCCCGCTTGCGGATCTACTAAATGCGCGGCGAGCTGAGCCGCGGCATCCTGCACGGAAACCCATCCTTGTTCGAATCCCGGTAAATCGCCGACATCCATGGCTTTGTCCAACAGCAGCGCGGTGCCATCGAACAGGCTTGCCGTCACGCCGATCTGCTTCTCCTGCAACGTCGCTCGATAGTTCGCAGCGGTTGCTCGTAGCCGATTCACGCGGATCCAGAACGGCGGCCGCTGATTGTTGGCATCGAGAATTTCGTTCGCGTGCTCGCGCCAATCTTTCCGCAATTTCTCCACCAGCCAACGTGGGTGCGCGGTGCGCACGGCAAGATCACGATCGATCTGCGGCAGCAACTGCGCTTGTTCACGCTGACAGCGACGCAGAATGGCATTGATGAATCCCGATGCGCGCGGCTGATTCAGCAGGCGCGTCGCCGCGACCGTTTCCGCGACAGCCGCGTGCGCGGGAATGTCCGTGTATAGCAACTGACACAGGCCCACGATGGCGAGCGCGCGAATCTCAGGTTCGAGCGTTTGATTCGGACGACTCAGCAGTCGCCCGAGCAATGTATCTAATCGGATGTACCAGCGAATACTGTCGTAACACAGCGACCGCAACAGTCCGCGCTCTTGTTTGCTCCAGTTTGCATCGAACGTGAGCGCGGCATCGAGCGAGCGCCCGTGCGCGGCGACGTCAGCGACCACTGTGGCCGCTTTGGCCCGAACTGCGGCGGACGAGCTCACGCGCCGAGAACCGCGCCTTCAGGGCGATTTGCTTTCAAGAAATCGGCGACCGGCATCGCCTTGCGACCCGGTGCCTGCACGCGGGTGAGTTGCAGTACTCCGTCGCCGGTGGCGACATCGATTCCTTCTGCGCTCGTCGCGATCACAGTGCCTGGGGCTGCAGATGATTTTGTCGCGAGTGGAGTCGCGCTCCAGATGCGCAGCTGTTGGCCATTCAACCGAGTCTCGGCGATGGGCCACGGATTGAAGGCGCGCACGAGTCGATCGATTTCGACTGCGGATTTGCTCCAGTCGATCAGTGCTTCTTCTTTGCGGATCTTCGATGCGTACGTCGCGCCTTCCTGCGGTTGAGGGCGAGGCGTCGCTGTACCTGCAGCGATTGCGTCGATCGCCTCGATGATTGCTTCGGCACCGAGCGCGGAGAGCCGGTCGTGCAGATTCGGCCCGCCGAGGCGAGGGCCGTGAGAGATGTCGGGACCCGCGATGTCGCGAGGACCGATCGGGATCGCGCGTTCGAGCAACATCGGACCGGTGTCGAGGCCGACATCCATTTGCATGATCGTCACGCCCGTTTCTTTGTCGCCCGCTTGAATCGCGCGCTGAATCGGCGCGGCGCCGCGCCAGCGAGGCAGCAGCGATGCGTGAATGTTCACGCAGCCGAGCCGCGGTGTTTCTAACACTGCTTTCGGGAGCAGGAGACCGTAGGCGACGACGATCATCAGATCTGCTTTCCAGTGCGCGAGGTGCTCGACTGCCGCCGGATCTTTCAACGTCAGGGGCTGCTCCACGGGTAATGAGTGAGCGAGCGCGCACTGCTTCACGGCGCTCATCGTCACTTGCTGCCCGCGCCCCGCCGGGCGGTCCGGCTGCGTGTAAACGGCGAGCACGCGGTGCCGTGAGGCGATCAGGGCCTCGAGCGCGGGCACGGAGAACTCGGGGGTGCCGGCAAAGATTAGGGAGAGGGACTGAGACACTGGTGACTACGAGAAGTGGCGTTTGCGGCGGGCAAGTCTACTTAAGATTGAGAAGTGGCGTTGGTGGCAGAGCCTGAGGACGCTTCCGGAGTGCGCTTTCAAAGTGCAGCTAATGTTTCGGCGCCGGCGAGGTGGGTGGGGTATCTCTCACCGGCGGCTTGGCTCCAGCAGGGACGCTGGGCCCAGCAGCAGCTACATGGACGTAACGCATACAGTCCGCGCGATGAGCGCGGACAAGGGCGGTGCGCGGCGCCGGGGAGAGATACTCCACCCACCTCGGCGGCGCGAGCCGCAGGTCCCTCTTGACGCTTAAAGCGCGCGAGACCTCTGCTGCTCCGTCGCCTTCTCCTTCCGCTCCTTCTCCAGCTTCTTCCGAATCCGGGTGCGCTTGAGATCAGACAGGTAGTCGACGAACAACTTGCCTTCCAGATGATCCATCTCGTGCTGGATGCACACCGCCAGCAGCCCATCGGCATCGAATTCGATCTGCTTGCCGTCGCGATCCAGCGCCCGCACTCGGATCTGCTCGGCGCGCTTCACTTTTTCGTAGATGCCGGGGACCGACAGGCAGCCCTCTTCCGTCTCCTCCATGCCGCTGTGGCTGACGATCTCGGGGTTGATCAGCGCCAGGCGCTCATTGCGTTTTTCGCTGATGTCGATGACCAGCAGTCTTTTATGAACATTGACCTGGGTCGCCGCCAGGCCGATGCCCGGGGCGGCGTACATGGTCTCGAACATATCGTCGATCAGCTTGCGGAGGGCGGCATCCACCTGCTCCACGGGCTGCGCGCGCGTTCTCAGGCGCGGATCCGGGAATTCGAGAATCGGAAGTAGTGCCATGTTCGAAGACGTCAAAAGGTGGAGACTCGCCTAGTCTGCAGTCGAATTGCCGGGAAACAAGACCCCCGCGGCATCAGCCGACCCAGACGATGCGATGAAAAGGTCCGAAAAAGGCAGCTGCGGCGAATCCAAAAGCAGGAATGAGAACCAGGTCTCGGGATGGAGGCCCATTTCTGCACTCGTTGCAATGTTGCTGCTAAAGTTCGGCCACTGTTGAACTTAATGTCGGCCCCGAGCGTGTTTTCGCGTGCGTATTGAAGAACTTACGCACGGCGCGACGCACCCGGAAGCTCAAGCGAACCACCCCCGCAGTATAAGCGGCGAATTGCCTGGGCCGGGACGGGATGGAGAGGGTCTGCAATGGGAGCTCGTTGAAACGCATGAAAACTGCGAATCTGGCACTTCGTCCGGCGATCCTGCTGAGCCTGGTCGCTGGCCTGACCGTCACCGCCGGCCTGACACCGCTCACCCTGGCTGCCCAGGAAGGTCCCGCGCAAACCGTCGGAGCCGGCAGCAAAATTCCGCTGTCCGCCGACGCCCCGGACACATACGTCGTCAAGACCGGCGATACCCTGTGGGACATTTCCAAGGTGTTCCTGAAGGAGCCCTGGTACTGGCCGGAAATCTGGTATGTGAACCCGCAGATCGCGAACCCGCACCTGATCTATCCGGGCGACGTGCTGAAGCTCGTGTATGTGGATGGCCAGCCGCGCCTCACCGTCGCTCAGCGCGGCGATACCGGCGAAGGCAACCGCACCGGCAAGCGCCTGTCGCCGGAAGTGCGCCGCTCGCCGTTGAGCGAGGCAGTCACCGCGATTCCTTATGACATCGTCGCCAGCTTCATGGGCCGCCCGACGCTGCTGACCAAGGATCAAGTGAAGACCGCGCCGTACGTGGTCGCGATGCGCGACTCGCACATGATCGGCGCGATCGGCAACGAAGTGTATGCACGCGGCATCGGCGATGCGGCCACAGACACTCGTTACAGCGTCGTGCACGTCGAAGAAGAGCTGCGCGATCCGGACAACAACAAGCTGCTCGGTTACTCGGGCATGTATGTGGGCTCGGGCCCCGTCGCGACTCAAGGCGATCCGGCGAAGCTGGTGATGACCGACTCCGCGCGCGAAGTCCTGCAAGGCGACAAGTTGTTCCCTGAGTCGGTGGATGTGAATGTGGACTTCGTGCCGCACGCGCCGAACGCGGATATCGACGCGGCGGTAATTGCCGTGCGTAGCCACACCGTCATGGGCCAGTATCAAGTCGTCGCGCTGAATCGCGGCTCGAAGGATGGTCTCGAAGCCGGTCACATCCTCGCGATCTATCAACTCGGCGATGTGGTGCGCGACTCGTACTCCAAGGGCGGCCTGTCGGCGACGCGTCGTTCGCGGCCGAGCAAGTCAGGCTTCGGCGGCAACAAAGTGCAGCTGCCGGA